>NZ_JARWKS010000016.1:0-113607 GCF_029846405.1 Cobetia sp. 29-18-1 | reverse complement strand
GGTATGATCAGAGCTTAGCGCCTGGTCCGAATTCTGGGGTCCACTTCAATGGCAACTCCCAGAACTGCCAAGAAAGACAAGAAAAAAGCTGGCATTGAAACTTGGCAATGGTCAGGCAAGAACTCGCGCGGTGAAAACGTCAAGGGCGAGCTGATGTCGGCCAATGTCGATCAGGTCAAGAACACGCTGGTCAGTCAAGGGATCGTACTCAAACGCCTGCGCAAGAAGTCCTCCCTGTTTGGCGGCAGCAAGAAGGTCAGTGGCAAGGATGTCACCATGTTCGCCCGTCAGATGGCGACCATGATCCGTGCTGGCGTACCGGTACTTCAGGCATTTGGCATCGTGGCTGAAAGCATGAAGAGTCCAGGCATGCGTCATCTGGTCGAAGACATGATGAATCAGGTGGGAGCAGGCGCCAGCTTTTCGGAAGCCTTGCGCAAACACCCCCAGCATTTTGATAACCTGTTTGCCAATCTTGTCGAAGCCGGCGAACAAGCTGGCGCCCTGGACAAGATGCTCGACCGTGTCGCGACGTATAAAGAAAAGATTGATTCCCTCAAGGCGCGCGTCAAGAAAGCACTTTATTACCCTATCGCCGTGATCGGCGTCGGGATCGGGGTAACAGCTATTCTGTTGATCAAGGTAGTTCCGCAATTTGAAAGTCTTTTCCAGGGCTTCGGCGCCGAGCTGCCAGCATTTACTCAGCTGACGATCACCTTATCCGAGTATGCGCAGAATTATTGGTATGTTGCGCTAGGCGCGATAATCCTGACCGTCGTTCTTATTGCGCAGGGAATCAAGCGCTCTGAGAAGTTTGCCTACGCCAGTCACCGCTTCATGCTCAAGGTACCTGTGCTCGGCGATATTCTGGATAAATCGTCTGTCGCTCGCTATTCACGCACATTGGCTACAACCTTCCAGGCAGGTGTTCCATTGGTAGAGTCACTTGATACTGCCGCTGGCGCCTCAGGCAACAAGGTGTATGAGCGTGCCATTGCCCAGATCAAGGAAGATGTCTCTACCGGCCAGCAGCTGAACTTCGCCATGCGCAATACGCAATTGTTCCCGACACTGGCGGTGCAGATGGTGGCGATTGGCGAGGAATCCGGCTCACTGGATGCCATGCTCAACAAGGTGGCGGATTTCTACGAAGAAGACGTCGACAACAAGGTAGATGCCCTGACCTCATTGCTGGAGCCCTTGATCATCGTGGTGCTAGGCACCCTGGTGGGCGGGCTTGTGGTCTCGATGTATCTTCCCATCTTCGAGCTGGGCAACGCGATCTAGCACGCAGCCTTTTGTCTCGAAAGAAGCTTTCATGCCAAGCGGCCGCGCCACCTCAGGGACGCGGCCGTGTCATTTACTGACAAGGACGACTCGTGGAATCACTCGCCCAACTCTCCCCCACACTGCAAGCCTGCCTGGCCGGTATATTCGGTTTGCTGGTCGGCAGCTTTCTGAATGTCGTCATCACCCGCCTGCCCGTGATGATGATGCGCCAATGGCGCGCCGAGGCCCGCGAGGCATTGGAGCTGGAAGCCGAAGACACACCGCGCTTCAATCTGCTGGTCCCTGCATCACGCTGCCCGGGCTGTGACACGCCGATCAAGTGGCACGACAACCTCCCCATCCTCGGTTGGCTGAAACGCCGTGGCCGCTGCGCCAGCTGCAATACGCGCATCAGCGCGCAGTACCCGCTGGTGGAACTTGCCGGTGGCGCGCTCGGCGCTTCCATCGCGTTGATCTACGGCCTGGAGGCACAGAGCCTGTGGATCTTCGGTGCCTGTCTGACCCTGCTGGTACTGTCAGTCATCGACTTCCG
Organism: Cobetia sp. 29-18-1; assembly: GCF_029846405.1. Taxonomy (NCBI): domain Bacteria; kingdom Pseudomonadati; phylum Pseudomonadota; class Gammaproteobacteria; order Oceanospirillales; family Halomonadaceae; genus Cobetia; species Cobetia sp. 29-18-1. Next base: position 111,785 of record NZ_JARWKS010000016.1, on the reverse strand, counting down.
CACCCAGCTGCTGCCAGATGCCATCACCCTGCCACTGCTGTGGGCAGGCCTCGCCTATCAGTTGCTGTTCCAGCCTCTGATGCTGCCCAGTGCCGTGATCGGCGCGATGGCGGGATATGTGGTGCTGTGGAGCTTCTACTGGCTATTCAAGCTGGTCACCGGCAAGGAAGGCATGGGCTACGGTGACTTCAAGCTGCTTGCCGCTCTCGGTGCCTGGCTCGGCTGGCAGTGGTTGCCGCTGCTGCTGATTCTGTCCGCTGGTCTCGGGGCCGTTCTGGGCATCCTGCTGCAACTGCTGGTACCGCGTCTGCGTGGCGCCCCGATGCCCTTCGGACCTTACCTGGCGGTTGCCGGCTGGATCGCCCTGCTGTTTGGCACGCCCTTGATGAGCCTCTACCTGAGCGTGATCGGCGCATGACGACGACTTCTGTACCCCAAGGCCCCATCATCGGTGTCACAGGCGGCATCGGCAGCGGCAAATCGAGCGTCGCGCGGCTGTTCGGCGAGCTGGGCATCCAATGGGTGGATGCCGATGATGTCTCGCGCGAAATCGTGCGTCCCGGCGAAACCGCACTGGCCGAGATCATCGCCCACTTCGGCGAGTCGATCGTCACGGCGCAGGGCGAGCTTGATCGCGCCGCGCTACGCGAGCGGATCTTCGCTGCCCCCGAGGAGCGCCAGTGGCTGGAGCGCTGCACCCATCCGCGTATCCGGGAGCGGATCGTGCAGCACCTGGCGGCCATGACCAGTCCCTATCGCCTGCTGGTCTCTCCTCTGCTGTTCGAATCCGGCCAGGACAGCCTCGTCTCACGCACCCTGGTGGTGGATGTCAGCCAGGATATCCAGCTGGTGCGCACGCTGAGCCGCGATGGTGTCAGCGAAGCACAGGTACGCGCCATCCTCGCCGCCCAGCTGCCACGCGAGACACGACTGGCCAAGGCCGACGATGTCATCGACAATGACGGAAGCCAGGCGCATCTTCGTGAACAGGTAGCGGCCATGGATGCCTACTATCGATCACTGAGCGCCCCCCATACACCGTTTCAGGACACCCCTCATGTCTGATGCCACCGCTTCCCACAATGGCAAGACACCATTGACCGTCGCTTGCCCGCAATGCCGTACCGACGTGGTATGGAGTGCCGCCAGCGAGTTTCGCCCCTTCTGCAGCAAGCGCTGCCAACTGCTCGATCTTGGCGCCTGGGCTGACGAATCCCACAGCATCGCCGGTGAGCCCGCCATGGATGAGACCAGCATCGACGAGATGGTGGCGCGCATGGAGCGCGACATGCATCAGCAGTAGCGCTCGACAGAGCCCTGCTGGTTCAGGCTGATAAAAAGCTCGGCACTCAAGACGCTGGGCATAAAAAAGACCCTCGAGGCTAGCCTCGAGGGTCTTTTTTCGTTCAGGCAACTGCCATCAACGCGCGATCATCACTTCCAGAAATCACGGATCGATGCGATACCCTGGGCACCGACGGCGCGTGCGTGATCGCTGTCATAGCGGGACATGCCGCCCAGTGCATAGACCGGCATGCACGCCTGCTCGACCAGCCCCTGGAAGTCATGCCAGCCCAGCGGCGGACGCTCCGGGTGCGACGGTGTCACACGCAGCGGCGACAGTGACACGAAGTCACACGCCACACGGCCGGCCTGATCCAGCTGCTGCTGATCATGGGTGGAGGCAGACAGCCACTTGTTGGCGGCAATCGGACGCTCGCCCTTTTCCGCCAGCTCCGCCAGACGCACGCTGGTCAGGTGGATACCATCCGCATCGACCTTGCCGAGCATGGACGGTTCAGCGTTGAGCAGCAGACGGGCGCCACGCGCATGACAGATCGCCAACGCCTTCTCGGCACGCGCGATATAGGCCGCCTCATCCAGCTCCTTGGCGCGCAGCTGGACCAGACGCACGCCATCCTCATCCAGCGCACGCGTCAGGCGCGTCTCGAAGACGTCCTCATCGGCCTCTTCCGGCGTGATCAGATACTCGCGCGGCAGCGAGACCGCCCGCAGAATCGGCAGATTCGCCGCCGGGAAGGCGTACTTGTAGAGGTCCTCGATCTCGACCCAGCGCACTGCCTGCCCTTCACGACCAAAGGGCTCGCCAGTGAACTGACGCGTTTCCCACACATCCAGCAGGATGTGCTTGTCCGGGTATTCGTGATGAATACGGATCAGCGGCTGAGCACGAATGATCTCGATGCCCAGCTCTTCGCACAGCTCACGCTTGAGCGCTTCCAGACCGGTTTCGTAAGGCGCCAGCTTGCCACCCGGAAACTCCCACAAGCCGCCCTGATCCACCGTCGAGGGACGACGTGCAATCAGGACCTGGCCCTGTTCGTTTAAGATGGCGGCAGCCGCCACGTGAACCCTTCGCTTCGGCATGATGCCTGTACCTTTGACTCGCGTTGTACATCCGACTCCGCCTCGAGAGGCGAAGCCTGCGGGAGATATTGCATTACCGTTTCAGCACAAGCCTCCGCCCTGGGGCGTCAGCTACGATAATCAGCGTTGATCGAGACGTAATCGTGGGACAGATCCGATGTCCAGATGCGAGCTTCCTGCTGTCCACGTCCCAGGCGGATGCCGATCACCAGCTCTTCCTCGGCCATGGCGGCACTGCCGGCGGCTTCGGTGTAGCTGTCGGCACGACCGCCCTGTTCGACGATGGTGACGCCATTGAGCGTGATCGCGACACCCGTGACGTCCAGCTCTTCCAGCGGCGCACGTCCGACGGCCGCCAGAATGCGACCCCAGTTGGCGTCGCTGGCATAGAGCGCTGTCTTGACCAGCGGCGAGTGCGCGACGGTAAAGCCGACGGCACGCGCCTCTTCCTGTGAACGCGCCTCGCTGACCTCGATGGTGACGAACTTGGTCGCCCCCTCGCCATCACGAATGATGGCCTGAGCCAGCTCGAGCATGACCTCCGCCAGGGCGGCCTCGAACGCGATCAGGTCTTCACCCTCGACGCGCCCGGCCTGCCCCGTGACAGCCAGCATGCAGGCATCATTGGTGGAGGTATCGGAATCGACGGTGATGCTGTTGAAGCTCTTGACCACCACCCGGCGCAGCATGGCATCGAGCGCCGCCTGGTCGATGGCGAGATCAGCATCGGTGGCCACGAAGCCCAGCATGGTCGCCATGTTCGGGCAGATCATGCCGGAGCCCTTGGAGACACCGGCCAGCGTCACGCTCTCGCCATTGCTCAGCGCAAGCGTCCGCCAGCTGCCCTTGGGCCGCGTATCGGTGGTCATGATGCCATGCGCCGCGGCAGACCAGTCGCCCTCGCCCAGGTCGGCAAAGGCTGTCGGCAACGCCGCCGTCAGGCGATCCATCGGCAGCGGTTCACCGATCACGCCGGTCGAGAACGGCAATACTGCCTTTGCATCACAGCCGGCGATCTCCGCCAATGCCTGACAGGTCGCGCGAGCATCGGTCATGCCCTGCTCGCCAGTCCCCGCATTGGCATTGCCGGTGTTGATCACCAGATAACGCGGCCCTTCGACGCCTGCCGTGAGGTGCTCACGTGCGACGTGGACCGGTGCCGCACAGAAGGCGTTGCGGGTAAAAGTGCCTGCAAGACGCGACCCTGCCTCGAGGGCCATGATCACCAGATCACGACGACCCGGCTTCTTGATACCGGCTTCAGCAACCCCGATCTGAAAGCCGGCAATCGCCGGCATGTCAGCGGGAAAAGTGGAAGGCCCTACCGCCATCGTTCACGTCTCCAATCATGGTGTTCTGTGACAACTGCCTCCTGCGAGCCGAATCGACGTGACGCGCAGGGAGGCTGTTTGGCGCAGTGTCAGCTCAGCTTGCCGTGGCACTGCTTGTATTTCTTGCCGGAACCGCACGGGCACGGGTCGTTGCGACCGACCTTGGGCACATCGCGGCGCATCGGCTCGCCATCGCCCTGGGCCTGAGGCTGCGCGCCGTACTGTGCCTCGACGACCTCTTCGGCCGCCTGGACACCGTCTTCACTGACCGCATCGTCATCGACACGGCGCGTTTCGGCGCTTGCCTGCTCACGCTCGAGGTTGGCACGACGCTCTTCTTCCAGCGTGTCGACCTCTTCCTGGCGACGCACCTGCACGTGGCTGAGAATGCGCACCACGTCGGACTTGATGTTGACCAGCAGCGTCTGGAACTGCTCGAACGCTTCGCGCTTGTATTCCTGCTTCGGGTTCTTCTGGGCATAGCCGCGCAGGTGGATACCGCGACGCAGGTTGTCCATCGCCTGCAGGTGCTCCTTCCAGCGCGTGTCCAGCACCTGAAGCATGACCTGCTTCTCGAAGCGGCGCATCAGCTCAGGGCCAACGGCCTCGACCTTGTCGGCATAAAGCGCTTCATGGGCGGCCTGCAGACGTTCACGCAGCGTTTCCTCATGGAAGTGCTCGTCCTCTTCCGCCCACTGCACCAGCGGCAGATCGAGGTTGAAGTCGGTCTTGAGGTCGTTCTCGAGGCTCGGCAGGTCCCACTGTTCCGGCAGGCTCTGCGGCGGCACACGCAGGGAGATGGCGTCATCGAGCACCTCGCGACGGATGCCGGCGATGTTCTCGGCGATCTCGTCAGCTTCGAGGATGTCGTTGCGCTGCTCATAGATCACGCTGCGCTGGTCGTTGGCGACATCATCGTACTCAAGCAGCTGCTTGCGCACGTCGAAGTTGCGACCCTCGACCTTCTTCTGCGCGCGCTCGACGGCATTGGAGACCATCTTGTGCTCGATGGCTTCGCCCTTCTCGAGCCCCAGCGCGCCCATCAGACGCTGAACACGGTCAGAGCCGAACAAACGCATCAGGCTGTCTTCCAGCGACAGGAAGAAGCGCGTGGAGCCCGGGTCACCCTGGCGACCGGCACGACCGCGCAGCTGGTTGTCGATACGGCGTGATTCGTGACGCTCGGAGCCGATCACGTGCAGACCGCCCGCCGCCAACACGGCTTCGTGACGCTCCTGCCAGCCATGCTTGATCTCGTTGATCTGCTCTTCGGTCGGCGCTTCCAGCTCGGCAAGCTCGGCTTCCCAGTTGCCGCCCAGCATGATGTCGGTACCACGACCGGCCATGTTGGTCGCGATGGTCACGGCGCCCGGACGACCCGCCTGGGCGATGATGGCAGCCTCGCTGACGTGCTGCTTGGCGTTCAGGACGTGATGCTTGACGCCCGCCTTGTGCATCATCTGTGACAGCAGCTCGGAGGTCTCGACCGAGGCGGTACCCACCAGCACCGGACGGCCTTCCGCGACCTTCTCGCGGGCATCCTCAATGATGGCGTTGAACTTCTCTTCCGCGGTCAGATAGACCAGATCATTCATGTCCTTGCGCGCGATGGGCTTGTTGGTCGGGATGACCATCACGTCGAGGTTGTAGATCTGGCGGAATTCGAAGGCCTCGGTATCGGCCGTACCGGTCATGCCGGACAGCTTGTCGTAGAGACGGAAGTAATTCTGGAAGGTCGTGGATGCCAGCGTCTGGCTTTCCTTCTGGATGGCAACACCTTCCTTGGCCTCGACCGCCTGGTGCAGGCCTTCAGACCAGCGACGACCGACCATGGTACGCCCGGTGTGCTCATCGACGATGACCACTTCACCGTTATTGACGATGTAATCCACGTCACGCACGAACAGGTTCTGGGCACGCAGCGCAGAGTGCACGTGGTGCAGCAGGCTCAGGTTCTGGGCCGCATACAGGGAATCCTCTTCCCCGAGCAGCTCCTGGGCACGCAGCAGCGCCTCGACCTTCTGGTGGCCGAACTCGGTCAGCTCGACCTGCTTCTGCTTCTCATCAAGGGTGAAGTCGCCGCTTTCCGGATCTTCCTCATCGCTGCACTGCTCGAGCTCGCGCGCCATGCGATCGATGATCTTGTAGAGGTCGGTATTCTCTTCCACCGGACCGGAGATGATCAGCGGAGTGCGCGCCTCATCGATCAGGATGGAGTCGACCTCATCGATGATGGCGAAGTGCAGCTTGCGCTGGACCTTGTCCTCCAGCGAGAAGGCCATGTTGTCGCGCAGGTAATCGAAACCGTATTCGTTGTTGGTGCCGTAGGTGATATCGGCCTGATAGGCGGCGCGCTTGTCTTCATTGGGCTGGCCGGAGTAGATGACACCGACACTCAGGCCGAGGAATTCATACAGCGGACGCATCCAGTTGGCATCACGGGTGGCCAGATAGTCGTTGACCGTCACCACGTGGACGCCTTCGCCGGTCAGTGCGTTCAGGTAGACCGCCAGCGTTCCCACCAGCGTCTTGCCCTCACCGGTCTTCATCTCGGCGATGCGCCCTTCGTGCAGCGCCATGCCGCCGACCATCTGGGTATCGAAGTGACGCATGCCCATGATGCGCTTGCTGGCCTCACGCACGGTCGCGAAGGCTTCCGGCAGCAGCTTGTCGAGGTGTTCCCCTTGCGCGAGACGCTCGCGGAATTCTGTGGTCTTGGCTGTCAGCGCCTCATCGGAGAGCGGTTCAAGCTCGCTCTCGAGCGCATTGATCGCGTTGACCCGCTTGCGCAGGCGCTTCACTTCGCGATCATTCTTGGAACCCACTACCTTGGTCAGGAATTTACCCAGCATATTCTGTCCTTGTACGTGACCCGGGGTCGGGTCACGCCTTCATATATCATGACACTCAAGCGCTGCCGCCAAAGGCGATGACGGGGCAGCTCGATGTGGCCCGGGGCCCATCAGGCATTACGCTCGAAAGAGAAAACGAACCTCATCATCCACGGCGCGGACGATGAACGGGGTGTCAGGACAGAATGGGCGGCGCACGCGGCGCGATGGCATTGACGAGGCCACGCAGCAGAACGCGTGTGCAGGAAACGAAGGAGCGCTGGCGCGGGAGGTTGGGACTGGCCTGGGGCGCACGACGCACCCGCTTGCGCAGGCAGCGTAGCCCCTGACGGCGACTCTCGGCACGAATCACCGCGGGTGCCAGCAACTGGATGCTGGCCAGCGTCAGATTGACGCGCTCGACCTGCGCCGCGCTCAGTCCAGCGGGGAACAGACAGCTGAGCAGCAGGCCTGCCAGCAGCCAGCGTGGTGCCGTGCGTACCGACCAGCGACGCGAAGCGCCGCTACCGGAATCCGGTAACGCACGAGGGCGTGCTGTGGCATCGACAGGGCTCATGCTGTTGCCGGACTCCCGCTCATGATAGATTGCCGGAAATCACTGAACCGGCATGCAAGCCCATGAGTATAAAGGCTAAGCGTTTCCGCGCCCAGCCCGCGGCGCGCCTGTTGAACGGCAAGGGGCAACTTGGCAGCGTCATGCGCCAGGCGCGCATGCTCGAGCAGGCCCAGCTGCACCTGCGTGCTGCACTGCCCAAGGACATGCAGGAACAGGTCTTCGTCGGCGGCTATCACGATGACACCTTGACGCTGATCACCAGCCGCGCCTCCTGGCTGACCTGGCTGCGCTATGAGCAGCGTCGCCTGATCAGTGTGCTGCGCGAGCTGCCAGAACTCGCCACCCTCGCCCGCCTGGCCTTCAAGGTCCGCCCGATCCGCCCGGCCTTCGTGCCCGCACGCCAACCACGCCACCTGCCAGAGGCCGCCGCAGAACACCTGCTGGATTGCGCCTCCCATACCCGGGACGAGCGTCTGCGCCTCGCCCTGGAGCGACTGGCGGCCCACGCATCGGATTCGAGCGACGACACCGAAACGCCCTGAGGGAACCAAGAAATTTGTTGCCTTGCATGCAAACAGCCGCGCCGCCCAGAAGGGCGGCGCGGCTGTTGTCGTTTCCATCTCCGGCTGGCTAAGGCCGGAGCAGTGCTGTCAGGCTGGACGGGCTAGGTCACAGTGTTCTGCTCGTACTGTCTCTGAGTGCTTTTCTTTTGAAATACCTCGTCTTGCCGCTTTCGCAGATGTCATTGGCCTCGACTCAGACGGCAAGCGCCGGAGAGGCATAGGAAATCGGCATCGCATCGGAGTTCTCGAAGGTGACAATCTCGTAGCTGTCGGCATTTTCCAGCAGCGCGCGGCACAGCATGTTGTTGAGGCCATGGCCGGACTTGTAGCCACGGAACTCACCGATGATGCTGTGACCCAGCTGGTAGAGGTCACCGATGGCGTCCAGCACCTTGTGCTTGACGAACTCATCGTCGTAACGCAGGCCTTCATCGTTGAGGATGCGATAGTCATCGACGACGATGGCGTTGTCGAGGCTTCCGCCCAGCGCGAGGTTCTGGGAGCGCAGGAACTCGAGATCACGCATGAAACCGAAGGTACGCGCGCGAGACACTTCCTTGACGAAGGAGGTGGTAGAGAAGTCGACCGTGGTGGTCTGCTTCTGCTGCTCGAACACCGGGTGATCGAAGTCGATGGCGAAGGACACCTTGAAGCCGTTGTGCGGCAGGAAGGTCGCGACCTTGTCACCATCACGCACTTCGATCTCGCGCTTGATGCGGATGAACTTCTTGAGCGACGACTGCTCCTGGATACCAGCGGACTGGATCAGGAAGACGAACGGACCCGCACTGCCGTCCATGATCGGCACTTCCGGCGCGGACAGCTCGACGAAGCAGTTGTCGATGCCCAGGCCTGCGAAGGCGGACATCAGGTGCTCGACGGTCGTCACCTTGGCTTCACCGTTGGAAACGGCGGTGCACATGGTGGTGTCACGGACGCTCATCGCATCGGCACGGATATGAGCCTGCGGCTCGAGATCGGTACGGATGAAGACGATGCCGGTGTTGACCGGAGCGGGACGCAGCGTCAGGTAAACCTTGTCACCTGAGTGCAGACCAACGCCTGTGGCGCGGATCGTATTCTGGAGTGTTTTTTGTCGAATCATAGGGAGATAGCCAGTCAGCCTGAATTTGGAAACAGTGTTCATGATAACAGCAATGCAGGAATTCAACAAATTGTCACCTGCCGCTGTTAGGGAAATTCAACATTGCCTTTCGAGCACCATTGAGGCTGACCCGCGCGCCTGCTGGTCTCGTGCTGAGTATGAACACGCAATCACCAAACAGTTCTCACTCGCACTGCCATAAAACGATAATCAATGTGCAAGACAGCTTGAAGCCCTCCCTTCCTTACGCGCCCACGGCACTGGCGGATGCACCCGTGACGCCCAGGCAGCGCCCCGCGCCGGCGGCGAAAGCCCCTTTTGTCTGCCCCGGAAACGACTTCACCCACCCGGGAAGCCCCGGATGGGTGAAGTCAGACTCACGATGAGCCGTGTCATCTCAGCCTCGTGCCGACTGGCACATGGGCGTCAATGACGTGTCAGTCAGTGCGCATCAGTCAGCCTGGCGACGCAGGAAGGCCGGGATATCGAGATAGTCATCCATATCACGCGACTTGCGCGGCTCCGACTTCTTGGCTGCCGCTTCCTGCTCTTCCTTGGCCTGACGGGTGACCGTCGGCGTCTGCAGGCTGCGGTAGTCCGCCGGCTTCTCGACGGTACGCTTGGCCGGTGCCGTTTCACGCGCCGCCGGCTTCTCGACGCGACCGTCGAGACCCGCCGCCACGACAGTGACACGCAGCTCGTCGGTCATGTCCATGTCGATGGACGTCCCGACCACGATGGTGGCGTCCGGAGAAGCGAACTCCTGCACGGTGGCACCCACATCGTTGAATTCACCGATGGAGAGATCCGGGCCTGCCGTGATGTTGACCAGGATACCGCGCGCGCCATGCAGATCGATGTCTTCGAGCAGCGGGCTGCGAATGGCCTTCTCGGCGGCTTCACGAGCACGGTTCTCACCGATGGCATCACCGGTCCCCATCATCGCCATGCCCATCTCGGACATGACAGTGCGCACGTCGGCGAAATCGACGTTGATGATGCCCGGGCTGGTGATCAGCTCCGCGATCCCCTGCACGGCACCCAGCAACACGTCGTTGGCGGCGCTGAAGGCGCTCAGCAGGCTGGCGCTCTTGCCCAGCACAGACAGCAGCTTCTCGTTGGGGATGGTGATCAGGGAGTCGACGTGCTCGGAGAGCTCCTTCATGCCCTGCTCCGCCGCCTTCTGACGACGCGGCCCTTCGAACGGGAACGGACGCGTGACGACAGCCACGGTCAGGATGCCCAGCTCCTTGGCGACCTGCGCCACGACAGGAGCACCGCCGGTACCGGTACCACCCCCCATGCCAGCCGTGATGAAGACCATGTCGGCGCCTTGCAGCAGCTCGACGATACGCTCACGGTCTTCCATCGCCGCCTGGCGGCCCACTTCCGGGTTGGCGCCAGCGCCAAGCCCCTTGGTGATTTCACTGCCCAGCTGCAGGACAGTCTTGGCGGCCACGCGCTTGAGCGCCTGAGCATCGGTGTTGGCGCAGATGAACTCGACGCCTTCGATGTTGCTCTCGACCATGTGATTGACGGCGTTACCACCGCCGCCGCCAACACCGATCACCTTGATGACCGCGCTGCTGGAGGGTGCGTTATCTACCAGTTCGAACATATGCCCTGTCTCCTGGATCACAGTCTTTCTGTAATCCCTGTCAGAAATTTCCCTTGAACCAGCCCTTGATCCGCTCCAGCGTGGAGGTGTCGTGCTCTTGGCCGTGAACGCGTCGCGCGGCAGATTCCTCTCTGCGCACCGCGACGGTCGTCGACGATGGCGTATGCCGCTCCTGTTTCATCCCATAATGTAGCAAACCCACACCCGTGGAATAAATCGGATTGCGGACCACATCCGCCAGTCCACGCACATTTTGCGGGCAAGCGATGCGAACCGGCATGTGGAAGATCTCCTCCGCCAGCTCAACGACACCTTCCATGCGTGACGTTCCACCCGTCAGAACCACGCCCGCAGCCACGAGATCTTCATAGCCACTGCGACGCAATTCATCGCGGACCAGGGTGAACAGTTCCTCATACCTGGGCTCGACCACTTCGGCCAACGCTTGACGGGACAGATCACGTGCCGGTCGGTCACCGACACTCGGCACCTTGATCGTCTCGTCGCTGGAGGCCAGCTGGGTCAGAGCACAGGCATACTTGACCTTGATTTCTTCTGCATATTGCGTCGGTGTGCGCAGCGCCATGGCGATGTCATTCGTGACCTGATCACCCGCGATGGGGATCACAGCCGTATGACGAATGGCACCTTCGGTGAAGACGGCGATATCCGTGGTACCACCGCCGATATCCACCATGCACACACCCAATTCACGCTCATCCTCGGTCAGAACCGCATGACTCGAGGCAAGCTGCTCGAGAATGATGTCGTCGACTTCGAGCCCGCAGCGACGCACGCACTTCTCGATATTCTGCACGGCATTCAGTGCGGCAGTGACCAGGTGAACGCGCGCCTCAAGACGCACCCCGGACATGCCCAACGGCTCGCGAATACCTTCCTGACGGTCAATGGCATATTCCTGCGGCAGCACGTGAAGAATGCGCTGACCTTCAGAAATCGCTCGAGCGCGCGCCGAGTCGATCACGCGTTCGATATCAGACGGCGTCACTTCGCGATCCTTGATCGCCACGACACCATCGGAATTCATCGAACTGATATGACTGCCGGCGATGCCCACATATACCGAGTGGATATCGCAGCCGGCCATCAACTCAGCCTCCTCCACTGCGCGCTGAATCGACTGTACGGTCGATTCGATGTTGATCACCACACCCTTCTTCATGCCACGTGAAGGGTGGGAGCCAATTCCCGCAATTTCGATACCGCCATCATCGGTCGGCTGACCCACGATCGCGACTACCTTGGAGGTTCCGATGTCCAGCCCGACCACCATATCCTGTGATTTGGAATGTCCTGCCATAGGTCGGGCCAGCTCCTTGATTCTGGTTCATCATGAAAATAATTGCGCGCTTTGACAGACAACATGTCTGCCGCACCACCCAAAACGGGTTTACGTTCCGTTTAACCCGTACAGAGGGATTTGTACTTCCCAGTATAGGAGCAGCCACTTGGGGCATACCAGCCTAAAATACCGAGGGGCGCAAATCCCCGCTAGAATAGGCGGGATTGACGACAAATGAAACTGGCGATATCGCCATTTTGCTAATACTCACACGCAAATGAAGCATGTAGTGAGTGTCGCCATTTGCCTCAACTGTCCTTGCCTTCTTCGGGTGCCGTCGTCTCCCCATGCCACGCCACTGCCACTCCGTTGGGGTAACGCAGATCAATGTAGCGGATCTGCGACGCCTCATCGCCCAGACGCCGCTGCCAGGCTGCCATGAAACGCGCCAGACGCGCTTCACGATCATTGCGACCCAGCATCACCCACACCGAATCATTGACCTGAAAGCGCCAGGCGCCGCGTGGCTCCAATCGCAACTGGGAGACATTGAGCCCCAGCCCGCCCAACTGGCTCTGCAGCGCGTCAAGCTCGGCCAGCACTTCGGATCCACTGCCCTTGGGCCCCGCCAGATTGGGCAGATTGCCCAGCTGCGTGACCGGGCCCGCCTGGAAGGCATCGCCGCGCACATTGAGCAATTCGCCATCATTCCAGTAGGCCACCGGCTGCTGTTCAAACAGCTCGAATTCGAGTGTATCCGGCCAGCGACGCGAGATGCTGACCTCACTCAGCCAATCGATCGCCAACGCGCGACGCCTAACCTCGCCCAATGGGACGGAGAGCCAGCTCTGGCCACGAATCAACGGCGCGATATGACGCTGAAGGTAGGCAGCACTGACATGATCGAAGTCACCCTTGATGGTGACTCGCTCAATGGGACGGTCAAGCCAGGTCCACAATGCCTGTCCGCCCGCGACCAGCAGCGCAAGACCGAGAACGAGGCCGAAGATTGCGCCGGTAGTGCTACGCGCCGCCATCGATCAATGACCACTCTGCTGAGCGACTGACGCGTCGTTTGCGTCCCGCTCGGCGAGAGTCGTGTCGAGAATGCGCAGCACCAGGGTGGCGAAATCGAGCCCGACATGCGCCGCGGACTGCGGCACCAGGCTGTGATCGGTCATGCCCGGCGAGGTGTTGACTTCCAGCAGCCAGAAGGCGCCGTCCGCATCTTCCATCACATCGACACGACCCCAACCCTCGCAGCCCAGCACGTTGAATGCCTTGAGCGAGATCTCGGCCAATTCCGCCTCGCGCGCAGCGCTCAAACCACAAGGCAGCAGATAGCGCGTGGTATTGGCGATGTATTTGGCATCGTAATCGTAGAACCCGCTATCGGCTTCGATGCGAATGGCCGGCAGGACTTCGCCATCCAATACCGACACCGTGTATTCCGGCCCCTTGATGAAACGCTCGGCCATCACCACCGCATCGAAGCGACTGGCATCCGTCCAGGCATCCTGGAGCGCCTGGGCGTCCTCGACGATATGGATGCCGAGTGTCGACCCCTCATGCACCGGCTTGACCACCACCGGTGTCCCTAGCGTCTCGAGCACTGAATGCCAGTCCGTGTCCGCCGCCAGGCGACAGGAGCGTGGCGTCGGCAAGCCCTCGATATCCCAGAGCTTCTTGGTGCGCAGCTTGTCCATGCCCAATGCCGAGGCCAGCACGCCGCTACCGGTGTAGGGGATGCCCAGCAATTCCAGCGCCCCCTGCAAGGTGCCATCTTCGCCGCCGCGACCATGCATGGCGATGAAGACACGGTCGGGACGCAATGCCTCTAGACCGGCCAGCCCATGCGCCATGTCATAGCCCTGCACATCGACACCAGCGCCCTGCAGGGCCGCCAGCACCGCCGCACCGCTCTTGAGCGACACCTCGCGCTCGGCGCTCAGGCCACCGAACAGCACCACGACACGTCCATAGCGCGTGGCCAGCTCAGGATTCACGCCTGTCGACCCGGATGGGGAGGAAGAGACGGTCATAGCGTCACCTCGTCAAGCTTGAGGTCGGCCCCCGCCAGTGCCAGCGCAATGCCACCGACATCGCCAGCCCCCTGGGTAATCAGGATATCGCCCGGACGCAGCACGTTCTTGAGCAAGTCCGGCAAGGCACGCTTGTGCTCGACGAACAGCGGATCCACCTGACCGCGCTGACGGATCGAGCCCGCCAGCGAGCGGCCATCGGCGCCCGGAATCATCGCTTCCCCGGCGCTGTAGACATCCAGCAGCAACAGGGTGTCGACTTCGGACAGCACACGCACGAAGTCTTCATAGAGATCATGGGTGCGCGAATAACGGTGCGGCTGGTAGGCCATCACCAGACGGCGCTGCGGCCAGCCGGCGCGCACGGCGCGAATCACCATCTCCACTTCGCGCGGATGGTGGCCATAATCGTCCACCAGCATCACGCTCTGCTCGCCATTGGGTGCCGCGAATTCTCCGTGCACCTGGAAGCGACGACCGACACCGGCAAAGCTTGCCAGCGCGCGAGCGATGGCCTCATCGCTGACACCGACATCGGTGGCGATGGCGATCGCCGCCAGGGCGTTGAGCGCATTGTGCTCACCCGGCATCGCCAAGGTGATCTCGAGCGGTGCATGGCCTTCCGGACGCAGCGCCGTGAAGCTGAGCTGACCGCCACCCTGGCGGAAATCGCTGATGCGGTAATCGGCATCGTCGCTGAAGCCGTAGGTCACGAACTGACGCTGAACACGCGGTAGCAGCTCACGCACGTTGGCATCATCGATACACAGCACCGCCAGACCGTAGAACGGCAGGTTGTGCAGGAATTCGATGAAGGTGTCCTTGAGGCGATTGAAGTCGCCCTCATAGGTGGCCATGTGATCGGCATCGACGTTGGTCACCACCGAGATCAACGGCTGCAGATGCAGGAAGGAGGCATCGGACTCGTCCGCCTCGGCGACCAGATACTCCCCCTCGCCCAGACGGGCATTGGTGCCCGCGCTGGTCAGCTTGCCGCCGATGACGAAGGTCGGGTCCATGCCACCTTCCGCGAGCAGGGTCGCGGTCAGGCTGGTGGTGGTGGTCTTGCCGTGGGTACCGGCTATCGCGATGCCCTGGCGGAAGCGCATCAGCTCGGCGAGCATCTCGGCGCGACGCACGACGGGAATGCGATGCTCCCGCGCCCAGGCCACTTCCGGGTTGGTGGTGTCCACCGCGGTCGAGACCACGACCACATCCGCGCCTTCGGCATTGATGGCCGCATGACCGATGGCGACACGCACGCCGCACTCACGCAGGTGAGCCGTGACGGCGGATTCCTTAAGGTCACTGCCGCTGACCTCATAGCCCATGTTGCCCAGTACTTCGGCGATACCACACATGCCCACACCGCCGATGCCGACGAAGTGGATACGACGGATGCGGCGCATACCTGCACCGCGATCAGAATTGCTAGCGTTCAAGGCGAGTCTCCATGCAGCCTGCCAGCATGGTCGCTACCGCATCGAGTTCCGCACTATTGCGGGCGCGAGCGGCCATGCCAGTGAGTATCTTGGGGTCGAGCAATTCTGCCAGCGTCTCGGCGAGGCGCTCGGCAGTCAACGTATTCTGGGGAATCAGGCGCGCGGCATCCGCCTTGACCAATACCGCGGCATTGACGGTCTGGTGGTCATCCACGGCGTGGGGGAACGGCACCAGCACCGCAGGGCGACCTGCCGCAGCCAGCTCGGCCACGGTCAGCGCGCCGGCGCGACAGACCACGAGGTCTGCCCAGGCGTAGGCCTCGGCCATGTCACCGATGAACTCGCTGACCTCAGCCGTGACGCCGGCTGCCTGATAGGCGGCAAGGGTCGCCGCCTGCTTGTCACGTCCGGCCTGATGGCGCACCACGGGGCGCGAGGCTTCCGGCAGCAAGGCCAGCGCCGGCGCGAGCGTCTCGTTGAGCGCCTGAGCCCCCAGCGAGCCGCCCATCACCAGCAGATGCAACGCACGCGCCTCGCCTGCCGTCTCGACAGCAGACTCGGACGCATGCCCGGCGGCACCAACGTCGGCGATCTCATCGCGCACCGGATTGCCCACCACCTGAGCCCCGAGGGCGGGCGGGAAGGCGCCCGGGAAGGCGGCGTAGACACGCGTCGCCATTCGCGCCAGCACCTTGTTGGTCAGGCCCGCGATGGCGTTCTGCTCATGAATGATCAGTGGAATGCCTTCAAGGCGCGCCGCGAGCCCGCCCGGACCACTGGCGAAGCCACCGAGGCCTACCACCAGCACCGGCTTGAGCTCACGAATCACGCGCCGTGCCTGCAGGACGGCGCGCGCGAGACGAAACGGGATCGCCGTATAGCCCGCCAGCCCCTTGCCACGCAGGCCCGCGACCTCGACCCGATGCAGCGGATAGCCGGCGTCAGGCACCAGACGGTTCTCGATGCCACGCGGGCTGCCCAGCCAATGAATCTCGTGACCGGCCGCCGCGAGGGCACGCGCCAGCGACAGCGCCGGGATCACATGCCCTCCCGTGCCGCCGGCCATCATCAGCACGACGCCTTTGGAGACAGTGTCTACCGAGTCGACCGCCCCCTCGGGAGCGATGGTAGAAGAAGATGACGTCATGCCTGTGCTCCTTGCGGTGTCTCGGTCGGCTTCTTGGCCTTGCGCCGGGGCGCGGCGGCATTTCCTGTCGGTGTGCGGGTCAGCTTGCGGGTCTCGGCATCGATACGCAGCAGTATCGCGATCTGCACGCAACTGACGATCAGGCTGGAGCCGCCATAACTCATCAAGGGCAGGGTCAGCCCCTTGGTGGGCAGCAGTCCGCTGGCCACACCGATGTTGATGAAGGCCTGCGCCCCCAGCACGAGGGCGATACCGTAGCCGAGGTAGGCGCTGAACGGCAAGCCGGCGAGTTCAGCGCGGCGACCGATCTTGAAGGCGCGGTAGATCAGCAGTCCGAACAGCGCCACCACGGCTGTCGCCCCGATCAAGCCAAGCTCCTCGGCCAGCACGGCAAACACGAAATCGGTATGCGCTTCCGGCAGGTAGAACAGCTTCTGCACGCTGTTGCCCAGCCCCATGCCGCTCAGGTGGCCACGGCCGAAGGCGATCAGCGCCTGGGTCAGCTGGTAGCCACTGTCATACATGTTGGCCCACGGGTCGGTATAGGTGGTCAGACGCTCCCAGCGATAGGGTTCGGCGATCGCCAACAGCCAACCACCGCCGCCGGCCAGGCCCAGCAAGACGATGAAGCCCCACCAGGCGACGCCCGCCATCAGCAGCATGCCCATCACGGCACCGCCCATGACCACGATGGAGCCAAAGTCAGGCTCCAGTGCCAGCAGCACGATCATCAGCAACAAGGGAACGCAGGGCAGAATGAGGCCGTTGACGACGCTGGCGCGCACCTTGTCGAGGCGGCGGTCCAGATAGCCGGCCAGCCAGATCATCAGACACAGCTTGGCGATCTCGGAGGCCTGCACCCCGCCGACCAATGGCAGCGGTATCCAGCGCTTGGCGCCGTTGATCTCGCGCCCGACCACCAACACGACCACCAGCAGCACGAAGCCCAGCATCAGCATCGCGAAGCTGCGCTGCTGCCAGGCGGACATCGGCACGCGCAGCGTACAGAAGGCGGCCACCAGGCCGATCACGATGAAGATGCCGTGACGCATGCTGTAGTAGAAGGCATTGCCATCGAAGCGCTCGCTCGAGATCTCGCTGGACGCAGACGTCACCATCACCCAGCCGATACACAGGATCGCCAGCGCGCAGAACAGCAGCCAGCCGTCGACGGGCTGACGCTCTGCCGTCAAGGTGTCATGGACTCGCCGGGCCTTGTTACGCATCGCAGGCTTCCTTGTCGCTGCCGCCAGGGCCAGAATTGCAGTCAGCACCGGGCATGATGTGCTGCGTGACCCAGTCACGGAACGCGTCGCCGCGCGCCATGTAATTGGGGAACTGATCGAGACTGGCGCAGGCCGGTGACAGCAGTACGCAGTCCCCCGCCTGTGCGATCTGTCGAGCATGACGCATGGCCTCCAACAGCGTCATGACTGGCGTCACGGATACGTCATCGGCCAGGGCTTGCGTCAATAGCGGCGCATCCTGTCCGAACACCACCGCCTCACGGGCGTAACGGGCCAATGGCGCCGCCAGCGGCGTGAAGTCCGCGCCCTTGCCCTGGCCGCCGGCCAGCAATATCAGCTTGCCCTCGAGCGTCGGGCCGAGACCGGCAATCGCCGCCAGCGTCGCCCCGACATTGGTGCCCTTGGAATCATTGATCCAGCGCACGCCCGCCACCTCGGCGATCAGCTCGCCGCGATGCGGCAAGCCCGCGAAGCCTTCAAGCTCGGCGACCATCGCCGTCTCGTCGAGGCCGATCGCGGTGCCCATCGCGAGTGCCGCCAGCGCATTGGCCTGATTGTGGCGCCCTGCAAGACGCACGTCCGCAGCAGGCATCACGCTGCGCAGCTGACCAGACTCGATGTGACACAGCGACAGCGTGCCGCCCTGCTCCGCCAGGCACCATTGCGCCTGCCTGGCAGCCTCATCGGTCGACTTATCGGCCGATCCATCGAGCTGCACACTGAAGCTGACTCGCGCCACCGCATCATCTTCGGCCGGCCAGCTCCAGGCGTCATCGGCATTGATGACCGCAAGGCCTGCGCCGCGGAAGATGCCGCGCTTGGCGGCCTGATAGCCGCGCATGCCATCGTGGCGATCGAGGTGATCTTCGGAGAGATTCAGGAAACAGGCGACATCGGCCTTGAGCTCAGGTGTGGTCTCGAGCTGGAAGGACGACAGCTCCAGCACGTAGAGCTCGGCATCAGGCTGCTCACGCAACAATGTCAGCGCGGCGGTGCCCAGATTGCCGCCGACCGCCACGTCACGGCCGGCACGCGCGGCCATCTGCGCGATCAGCGTGGTCACGGTGGACTTGGCGTTCGAGCCGGTGATCGCGACCAGCGTGGGCCGCTTGCCCTGCGCGTCGCGGGCTTGACGCTCATCCAGCGTACGCACGAAGAGTGCGATCTCGCCGACCAGTCGCTCGCGGACCCCATCGAACACCGCCTGACGCGGGTCGATGCCCGGACTGAGCACCACCTCGCCGAAGCGTGACAGGTCCAGCGCTTCCAGTGGACCGAGATGCACCTCGGCCTGCGGCGCATGCTCGCGCAGGCTCTCGAGGCCCGGCGGTGCGCTACGGGTATCAGCGACGGCAAAGTCGATGCCGCGATCACTCAGATGGCGAGCGATCGCCTGTCCGGAGACACCAAGACCGACCACCAGGGTCGGTCCTTTGGCAGGCACCCGCGAGGCCGGTGCTTGAGAGGTGACAGAGAGGGTCATCGCGAATGCGTCCTCAGCGAACCTTGAGTGTGGCCAGGCCAAGCAGCACCAGCACGACGGTGATGATCCAGAAGCGCACGATGACGCGCGGCTCCGGCCAGCCTTTCAGCTCGAAGTGGTGATGCAGCGGCGCCATGCGGAAGATGCGTCGCCCGGTCAGCTTGTAGGAGCCGACCTGCAGGATCACCGAGACGGTTTCCATCACGAAGACGCCGCCCATGATGAACAGCACGATTTCCTGACGCACGATGACCGCCACGACCCCCAGTGCCGCACCGAGTGCCAGCGCGCCCACATCGCCCATGAAGACCTGGGCGGGATAGGTGTTGAACCAAAGGAAACCGAGGCCGGCACCCGCGATGGTGGCGCAGAACACGGCCAGCTCGCCGGAACCGGCGATGAACGGAATGTGCAGATACTCGGCGAACTTCAGGTTGCCAGAGGCGTAGGCGAAGATGGCCAGGCCCATGGCGACCAGCACGGTCGGCATGATCGCCAGACCATCGAGGCCGTCGGTCAGGTTGACCGCATTGGAGCTGCCGACGATCACGAAGTAGGTCAGCACCATGTAGAACACGCCCAGCGGGATGACGACGTCCTTGAAGAACGGCACCAGCAGGCCCGTCTCGGCCGGCGTGCTCGCCGTCAGGTACAGCACCACGGCGGCGCCGATGCCCACCACCGACTGCCAGAAGTACTTCCAGCGCGCCGGCAGGCCACGCGGATTCTTTTCCACCACCTTGCGGTAATCATCGACCCAGCCAACGGCACCGAAGCCCAGCGTGACGGCCAGGACCACCCAGACATACAGGTTGGTCAGATCGCCCCACAGCAGGGTGGAGACGGCCATCGACAACAGGATCATCACGCCGCCCATGGTCGGAGTGCCGGCCTTGGAAAGGTGAGACTTGGGGCCATCGTCGCGCACGGCCTGGCCGATCTGGCCATCGACGAGCTTGCGTATGACCCAGGGACCCAGCCATAGACACAGCAACAGTGCCGTCAACGTGGCCAATACCACGCGCAGGGTCAGATAATTGAAAACCGTAAAGGCGCCATTGAATTGGGCCAGAAACTCAGCAAGCAGCAGCAGCATGACTCACATTCACCTTGATGCGTCGACCTTGAGCGCGGCAACGACATTCTCCATGCCAGCGCTGCGAGACCCCTTGACCAGAACACTGGCCCCGGTGGGTAGATGGTTACGGGCGTAAGCTTCCAGCTCTGCCCGCTCGATAAAGTGCTTGCCACCGGCCCCGAAGGCCTCGGCAGTCGCCTGAGCGCCCTCGCCGCAGGTGGCAATGAAATCTATGCCCAGCTTGCGGGCATGGTCGCCCACCTCGGCATGCAGACGTTCGGCGTCTGCTCCGAGTTCGCCCATGGCGCCCATCAGGCACCAGCGCGGCGCAGGCAGTGTCGCCAGCAGATCCAGCGCCGCCAGCATGGCACCGGGGTTGGCGTTGTAGCTGTCATCCAGCAGACGCGAGCCATTGATGCCCGCCACGACCCCCAGCCTGCCGGGCACGCTCTCGGCGCTCTCGAGTCCGGCGATCACCAGATCACTGTCGATGCCCAGTGCCAGGCACGCCGCGGCCGCCGCCAGCGCATTGGCCACGTTGTGACGCCCCAGCAACGCCAGCTGGACACGACCGAGCGAGCGGCCATCAAACGTCAGTTCGAAAGCATAACGCCCGAGTTCATCCGCGCCTAGCTCACGTGCCTGCAGGCGTGCCGGGCGATCAACGCTATCCACGCTGCCATCCACAACGCTGAAGTCGATGACATCGATCGCCTGGCCGGTTGCGGCCAGCGCCTGCCATAGCGAGAAGTAGGCGTCATCACGGTTGAGCACCGCGACCGGACGTCGCCCTCCCAACGGGCTCAAGCCCGCCAGAATCTCGCCCTTGGCCTGGGCGATCTGCCCCATGCCGCCGAATTCGCCGACATGGGCGCCGGTGACATTGGTGATCACCGCCACTTGCGGGCGCGCCAGGGCCGTCGTCCAGGCGATCTCGCCGAGATGATTGGCGCCCAGTTCGACCACGCCGTGCTGGTGGGCGTTGCTCAAGCGCAGCAACGTCATCGGCAGGCCGAAATCGTTGTTGAGATTGCCATGATTGGCGAGGCTTTCGGCCTCGAAACGCGCGGCATCCCGCACAAGGATGGCATGCACCAGGCCCTTGACGCTGGTCTTGCCGCTGTTGCCGGTCACCGCGATCAGCGGCCTCCCCCAGGCACGACGACGCGCCGCCGCCAGCAGCCCGAAGGCCAGCCGGGTATCCGCGACGACGATCTGCGGCAGCGGATCATCCACTGCCCGCTCGACCAGCGCCGCGACGGCACCATTGGCGCGAGCCTGGGCGAGGAAGTCATGGGCATCGAAGCGCTCACCCTTCAGGGCCACGAACAGCGGTGCGGCCTGCTCGCCAAGCTTGCGGGTGTCCGTCTCGATGGCGCCCAGCACCTGACCACGCAATGCCTGTGGCAACTGCGCCCCGAGCACCGCGGCCACTTCCTCGAAGGTGTCCAGAGCGACGGGCTGTTCAGGCGCACTCATGCGTCACGCTCCTGACCTTCCAGCATCGAGAGCTCACGATGCTCCAGCGCCGCGACCGCATGGGCCACATCCGAAAACGGCAGTCGCTGACCGTCGATTTCCTGATAGTCCTCGTGCCCCTTGCCGGCGATCAGGATGACATCATGCTCGCCGGCATCACGGATGACCTGGGCAATGGCTTCGCCACGCTCGGCGATATCCAGCACGCGCTCGCGGGCATGGATGCCGGTCATCATCTGCTGACGGATGGCGGCGGCATCCTCGGTGCGAGGATTGTCATCGGTGATCACGACACGGTCGGCGCCCTGTTCGGCGGCCGTGGCCATCAGCGGGCGCTTGCCGCTGTCGCGATCGCCGCCACAGCCGAGTACACACCACAGCCGGGCATCATCCCGCGCCGGCAGGTGGGCACGCAGCGCGGTCAGCGCCGTCTCGACGGCCTCCGGCGTGTGGGCATAGTCGACCACCACCACCGGCGCGCCATCACGACTCAGGCGCTGCATGCGACCCGGTACCGGCGTCAGACGCGGCGCGGCGGCAAACAGCCCCTCGAACGAATAATCGAGGCCATGCAGGATCAGCATTGCCAGCAAGGCGTTGTCGAGGTTGAAGCGCCCCATCAGATTGAGGCCCAGCTCACGCTCGCCATCCGGCGTCGCGATCACGGCAACCTGGCCCAGCGGCTCGGGGAAGACATCCAGCACGCGCAGGGTCGCGACATCATCACGCCCCATTGCCAGCACGCGCACGCCGCGCTGCATGCCGGCCAGCATCAGACGCGCCAGCGCATCGTCGGCATTGAGCACCGCAAGCTTGAGTTCGGGACGCTTGAACAGCTTCGCCTTGGCCGCCGCATAGGCCGCCATGCTGCCGTGGTAGTCGAGGTGGTCTCGCGAAAGATTGGTATAGCCCGCGACGGTGAATCGACAGCCATTGACGCGCCCCTGATCCAGCGCATGCGAAGAGACTTCCATCGCGATCAGCTCGGCACCGGCCAGGCTCAGCCCCTTGAGCGCCGCCTGCACGGCCAGGGCATCGGGCGTGGTGCGCTCGCCCGCGACCAGCGCGCCGGGACGCCCGATGCCGAGCGTGCCGATCATGCCGGCGGGCGTGCCCATCGCTTCGGCCAGCTCGGCGATGTAATGGGTGACGGAAGACTTGCCATTGGTGCCCGTGACCCCGACCAGCGTCAGCGACTCGGGCACGCGGAAGGCCTGGCGGCCCAGCTCACCGAGCTGCTCGCCCAGATTCTCGAGCCAGACGACTCTGGCATCGTCTGAATGCAGCGCGAGGCGTGCATCCCCGCCTGCGGGTCTTTCGGCCAGCACCAGCTCGGCACCGCTTTCAAGCGCCGCGGCGATATAGTCGCGGCCATCGCTGGCGATGCCGGGGATGGCAATGAAGATGGAGCCCAGCGCGGCACTGCGACTGTCGATCGTCAGGTGCCAGTCATCGTGCGCGGCAAGCCGTGCACGGCAATCGTCATCGAGGGCGCCTGGCCACAGCGCCAGCAAAGCTGCCAGCATGTCTGTCGCCGTGGCCAAGGGGCGCGCCAGAAACTCGCCCAGGCGCCTGGAATCGTGCGGTGAAATCATGTCGGAAGACCTTCCTTGTTCCCGATGTCCCGGAACGTATTCACTACATGAGAAAAAAGACGCAGTCGCCCGCCCGAGGCCGACGACCGTGCCACATGAAAAGCGTTACTCACCGACCTTGCTGTCCGGCGGCACATCCAGCAGGCGCAATGCCTTGCCCACCACGCGCCCGAACACGGGCGCCGCCACCAGTCCGCCGTAATATTCTTCCCCTTTGGGGTTCTCGATCATCACCACGGTCACGATACGCGGATCAGACACCGGTGCCACACCCGCGAACAACGAACGATACGCGGTCTTCTGATAACCACCGGCCGTCACCTTGCGCACGGTGCCGGTCTTGCCGGCGATGCGATAGCCTTCGACCACCGCCCGCTTGGCAGGCCCGTTGGGCTGCACGATCTTCTCCATCATGCCGAGCAAGGCGTGCGCGTTGTCCGATGAGATCACCTGATCACCCACCGGCGGCGTCTTGACCTTGAGCAGCGACGGCGGCACACGACGGCCGTCGTTGGCAAGTGCGGTGTAGGCACTGGCCAGCTGCAGCGCCGAGACACTGATACCGTAACCGTAGGAGATGGAGGCCCGCTTGCTGCGCGACCAGTTGGTCGGCGGCGGCAGCACGCCGGTCGTCTCGCCCGGGAAGCCGGTGCCCGGCGCCTGGCCGAGGCCCAGCTCATAGTAGCGATTCCACACCGCATCATCCTCGAGACTCAGCGCCATGCGGCTCATGCCGATATTCGAGGAATGGTAGAGAATGCCCGCCATGTCGAGCTTGCCGTAGTTGCGGAAGTCACGAATGGTGAACTGATCGACCCGCATGTAACCCGGCGTGGTATCAATCACCGAGTCCGGCTGATACTTGCTGGAGGCAAGGCCGGCGCTCATCGACAGCGGCTTCATCACCGAGCCTGGCTCGAAGGCATCGGTGATCGCGCGGTTACGCAGCCCGGCGGGATCAAGCCCGGCGCGGTTGTTCGGGTTATAGGACTTCTGATTGACCATCGCCAGCACTTCGCCGGTGCGCGCATCCATCATCACCAGGGTGCCGCCATCGGCGCGGTGCTCCGCCACGGCCGCCTTGAGTTCGCGGTAGGCCATGTATTGCAGACGCAGGTCGATGGAGAGTGTCAGATCGCCACCGGGCTTGGCTTCGCTGATCAGATGCAGGTCACGCACCAGGCGCCCCTTGCGGTCCTTGAGCACACGTCGCTTGCCCGGCGTACCGGAAAGGTAGGAATTGTAGGCAAGCTCGAGCCCCTCCTGGCCCTTGTCATCGACGTTGGTCACGCCGATCAACTGGGCGGAGACTTCTCCGGAGGGGTAATAGCGCTTGTATTCCTGCTTGTGGCTGACGCCCGGAATATCGAGGTCGATGGCAGGCTGGGCCTGCGGCGGGGTCATCTGGCGCTTGATGTACATGAAGCCCTTGCCGGCATCACGATAGCGGCGGACGCGTGCGATCAGATCATCCGGCTTCTGACCCAGCGCGCGCGCCAGCAACGACAGCCGCACGGGGTCGTCGGGTACCTTGCGCGGGTCGGCCCACAGGGTGATGACCGGTGTGGAGATCGCCAGCGGCTCACCGGTGCGATCGGTGATCATGCCGCGGTGAGCATTGATGCTGTCGACACGCAGGGTGCGTGCGTCGCCCTGATCCTGCAGGAACTGCTGATCGAAGAGCTGGAGATAGCCGATGCGGCCGACCAGAGCGACAAGCCCGGCCAGCACGATGAAGAGCATGATGCGATAGCGGGCTGGCCCCATGGCCGCGCGCGCGCTCTTGCGGGCACCGCTTGCGGCCTTGGTACGAGCGGGCGTCTCAGCGCCAGCGGCTTTGCGCGGGCGAGACGAAGGCGGGCGACGCGTGGCCATCAGCGAATGACCTCGACATCGTGGACATCCGGGACGCGCATCTCGAGTCGCTCGATGCTGATGCTTTCGATACGCGCCGGCGCCGACCAGGCGCTCTCTTCCAGCAGCAGGCGGCCCCAGCGTGCACGCGCATCATCGCGCGCCGCTTCCAGCTTCTGCAGCTGGGCATATTGGCCGCGCGAGAGGTGGGAGCTGATCACGACAGCAGCGGCAGAGCCGAGCAGACTGAGCATCAGCACCGCGAAACACAGGTGACGCCAACGCATCTGCACCTTGATCGGCCAGTTACCCGTCCAGCCATCCTGTCTCCGTCCCGCCATGCCGACTCCCTAATCACTCTGAACGTGATGCCCCGCATCACGAATATCCTTGCAGACTGCCAACGTGCAGGCGCGATGTTCGCTCACTTGTTTGAAGCGCCCGGCGCATTATGTCAGCAAGTGGCGTTAGCCGCTAAGAGTTGCAGCACGGCAACACTTGTGTCGTCCTTTCACCACAGCCCACTTGCGCGCGCGCCTGCCGGTAGGCAGGCGCAGAAAGAGGCACGATTCCCCGGAGGGAGCACTGACGCTATTTGAGCTTTTCGGCAATGCGCATCACGGCACTGCGCGAACGGACATTGGCATCGACTTCGCTTTGCGAAGCCTTCTGCGCCTTGCCCACCAGCTTGAGACGCTTGTTGAGCTGGTCTTCACGGATCGGCATGCCACGCGGCGCCTGATCCCCCCGCGCCTTGTCACGCATGAAGCGCTTGACGATGCGGTCTTCCAGCGAGTGGAAGCTGATCACGACCAGACGACCGCCGGGCTTGAGCGCCTCGAGACCGGCATCCAGCGCGCGGGTCAGCTCATCCAGCTCACCATTGATGTGAATGCGGATCGCCTGGAAGACACGCGTCGCCGGGTGCTTGTGCTTCTCCCAGTTGGGGTGGGCATCCTTGATCAGGCTGGCGAAGTCGCCGGTGCGCGTGATGGGTCGCTCGGCGCGACGCTCCACCACGGCACGTGCCAGACGCTTGGCATAACGCTCCTCACCATAGGTCTTGAAGACCCAGGCCATGTCCTCGGCACTGGCACGCGACAGCCACTCGGCGGCGCTCTCGCCACTGGTGGGGTCCATGCGCATGTCCAGCGGGCCATCATTCATGAAGCTGAAGCCACGCTCGGCATCATCCAGCTGCGGGGATGACACGCCGATGTCGAGCAGGATGCCATCCAGCTGGCCATGCACGCCCTCACGCTCGGCATACTCGCCAAGACGCGCGAATTCACCGGCATGGATACTGAAACGCTCGTCATCGATGGTCGCGGCTTCCGCCAGCGCCTGGGGGTCACGATCACAGGCGATCAGACGCCCCTCGGGCGCCAGACGCGACAGGATCAGACGCGAATGGCCACCGCGACCGAAGGTGCCGTCGAAGTAGACGCCGGCCGTGTCCTGAATCAGGCCATCGACCGCGCCATCGAGCATGACACTGACATGCGCGAAGCGATCAGCCACTTCGACGGACTCGGTATCGGCAGACTCGGTAACGGAAGGAGCGCTGGGCTTGGACATGACGAAACTCTGGACCTTGGCACGCGATGCGAGCAGTGAAAGCCGGTGGCAAAGGGCACCGACAGCATAAGAGCGGAGACAGCGCCCGCGTGCAGCAGGCAAGCGGCTGAAACACGAATTCAAGTGCCATAACCGACAACCGGCGCCTGTCACGGCAGCGTGTTCGTTGCCATCCAACTGCAATGGTCATTCACGAAACACGCAGCGGACGGCGCCGGTCATGCGAATTCAGGGTGTGCTGCCATCGCTCGCATCGCGAAGGCTGGCAGCACACTGACGTTATAAGGCGGGAGATGGCCGATAAGCCGGGTCTTGTCGTGGACAGTCATTCATCTAGGCCCTGAATCACTTCAGGGCTCAAGCAACCAACCCGCCCCCACTGCGGGCAGCAGCATAGGGGGCCTATTTGGTCTTGCTCCAGGTGGGGTTTACCTCGCCGCGAACTGTTACCAGCCGCGCGGTGCGCTCTTACCGCACCCTTTCACCCTTACCGGTCAGCCGAAGCTGACGTAGGCGGTCTTCTCTCTGCTGCACTTGCCGTCGGCTCGCGCCGCCCAGACGTTATCTGGCACCTTGCCCTATGGAGCCCGGACTTTCCTCCCCCAGCTTGCGCTGGCGGCGACTGTCTGGCCGTCTCCCAAGCGCGCAAGACTACCAGTGTCATGGGCCTTTCACAAGACGAAGCCCGCGCAGGCCGAACAATGGCAGCGGCAAAAAAGTCTGGCGTGACAGAGGTTTGCTTATTCCTCCGCCGCGTCCTTCATGGCTTGCGCCTTGGCATACCAGGCTTTCTTGCGCCCACCCACCAGACGCGTGGCGATGGCGGCCATCTGCTTGACGCCGACACCCTCCTCGAACAGCACCTGCAACAGGGCGTCGCCTTCGACACTGGCCGCCTCGTCGCCGTCACGTGCCGGCGCTCCTTCGATCATGACCACGAACTCACCGCGGGTCTGATCACTGTCAGCGTCCATCTGCGCCAGCAGCTCGGCCGCCGTGCCATCAAGGAAGGTCTCGAAGGTCTTGGTCAGCTCACGGGCCAGCACGACCCGGCGCTCGCCCAGCACCTCGCGGATATCGCCGAGCAGCGCCTGGATACGGTGCGGAGACTCGTACAGCACGTGGGTGGCGCTATCGTCGCGCAGCGCGGCAAGGCGTGCCTGACGCGGGCCGCCCTTGTGGGCCAGAAAGCCTTCAAAGGTGAAGCGATCCGTCGGCAGGCCCGCCGCACTGAGGGCGGTGATCAACGCGCACGGCCCCGGCAGCGGCACTACCTTGAAGCCACGCTCGCGCAGGGCGCGCACGAGGATGAAGCCGGGATCGGAGATCAGCGGCGTGCCGGCATCGGAGACCAGCGCGACGCGTCGGCCTGCCTCCAGCGCCTGACACAGCTGGTCGACACGGCCACGTTCGTTGTGATCGTGCAGGGACATCATGGGCACTTCCAGGCCCAGGTGACGCAGCAACCGCGCGCTGTGGCGGGTATCCTCGGCTGCGATCAGGTCCACTTCTCCCAGCACCCGCGCGGCGCGGGGACTGAGATCATCGAGGTTACCAATCGGCGTGGCGACCACGTACAATACGCCTTCAGAAGACTCGGACATTCAATGCTTCGACTCGTTGAACTCAATGGTAGAAATGGTCGTCAGACACAGGCAGATTGCCTTGGGACATTTCATCCGAAGGACGCTGCATGCGTGGCCCTGATCGACCGAGTGCCATGATGCCTTTCACCCTTCATCACAGTAGGCGGCGATGCAGTCCTGACCACATCGCCCATCAGCCAAGGGACCGTCGTACATGCGCCAGACATGGAATCGTGCATCAGCCAATACGCTGGGCACTTCGTCAGCCATCCGGCAGGAGGCCGCGCGCCGTTCACGTTCCGGCCTGCGCACGCTGGCGGGCCTCGCCGCCTCCGCCCTGCTGCTGGCAGGGTGTGCCGGACAGTCACCGCTTTCCAGCGGCCCCGGTGCCGATGCCCTGCTCGCTCAGGCCGAGCAGCAACAGGGTCAGCAAGCGGCCAGTACGCGCCTGCAAGCTGCGGACATCCTAGCACGCAGCGGCGACAACGCGCAGGCGATCACCATCGCATCCGACATCGACCCGACAAGCCTCGAGCCGCAGGAGCGCGTGCAATGGGCCCTGCTGCTGTCGCGTATCGCGCTTGAGCAGCAGGACGGCTGGAACACGATCCTGGCCACCTCGGTGCTCGAGGACAACATCCAGATGTCCGGCGATGACCAGCGCACACTGCGCAAGCGTCGCGGCCTGGCGCTCGGCATGGTCGGCGAACCCCTGGCCAGTGCCCAGACCCTGATCGCCCTGCAGGCCGACAGCGATGACCTGAGCATCAACGACACCCTGTGGGAGCAGCTCACGCGCCTCTCGCCCAGTCAGCTCAATGAGCTGGCCAGTGCCAGCCCCACCGCCAGTGGCTGGACGGATCTGCTGCGCCTGCAGCGTCGCTTCGGCGGCAACATCGACCAGATGTTCTCCGCCATCAACGACTGGTCGGACACCAACCCGCAGCATCCCGCCGCACGTCAGATGCCGCAGGGCATTCTCGACCTGCGCGAGCTCTCCGGCCAGGAAGTGCGCAAGATTGCCGTCTTCCTGCCCGAGTCCGGCTCGCTCAAGCGGATCGCCCAGGCCATCCGTGAAGGCATCGAGGCACGCCATCGCAGCGCCATCGACAATGCCGAGGCCACCCCGCAGCTGAGCTTCTATGACACCTCGAGCGCGGACCTCAAGACCCTGTATGCCCGTGCCACCATGGATGGCGCCCAGGTCGTGCTCGGCCCGCTGGACAAGAAGCTGGTCAGTCAGCTCGAGACCCAGAACAGCCTGCCGCTGCCGACACTGGCCCTCAACTACGGCACCCATGACAGCAACCGTGCCGACAACCTGTTCCAGTACGGCCTGTCCGCCGAGGACGAAGCCCGCCAGGTCGCCATGCGCGCCGCGCTTGATGGCCATCGTGGCGCCGCCGCGCTGGTGCCCAACAATGCCTGGGGCCAGCGCGTCTACAGCGCCTTCCGTGACCGCTTCGAGCAGGAAGGCGGCGACGTCGTCTCCGTCGAGCGCTACAACCCCAAGGGCGCCGTCAGCTCAGCCGTCAAGGACCTGCTGTCGGTCTCGAGCCAGGATCAGGCGCGCATGAAGTCCGCCAAGAAATCCGGCAGCAAATACGGCCGCGCCCACTCCGGCAACATCGACATGATCTTCCTGCTGGCACTGCCGAGTTATGCGCGTCAGGTGCCGCCGATGCTGGACTTCTACTATGCGGGCGACCTGCCGATCTACGGCACCTCCCATCTCTATGACGGCGCACCGCAGCCCGATCAGGATGGCGACCTCAATGGCGTCGACTTCGTGGACATCCCCTGGGAAGTGCCGGAGGCCTCCTCCGGCGGCAAGGCGTCCCTGCCGGAAGTCGACACCTACCGCGCCCTGTCCGATGCTTCACCGCGCATGCTCAAGCTCAACGCTATGGGGGTCGATGCCTATCGTCTGGCCCAGCGCGTACCGCTGATGCTGGCCGGTGCGGGCGGCGAACTCTTCGGCGCCACCGGCAGCCTCTTCCCGCGCCACGATGGCCGCATCGAGCGCACGCTGCCCTGGGCTGAATTCAGAGGTGGCGTACCGCGCCCACCACTGAAAGGCGCCAACAGCCGCACCGTCGAAGCCTACACGCCCTGACATGACACGCGCCGACTCGCCCTCTGGCAAGGCGCACCCGCCTCCCCAGCGTCGCGCCCGAGCGCGCGGCGCCGTCATCGAGGCGGAGATAGAACAATGGCTGGCAGCGCGTGGCCTGACACCTGTCACGCGCAACCAGCATGCAAAGGGCGGCGAGATCGACCTGATCATGCGTGACGCCGAGACCCTGGTCTTCATCGAGGTGCGCTACCGGGCCAACTCCCGCTTCGGCAGCGCACTGGAAAGCGTGACCCATACCAAGCAACGCCGGCTGATCACTGCCGCGCGTTTTTATCTGGCCCAGCACGGGCTATCATGTTCCTGCCGCTTCGACGTGGTAGGCGTGGAGGGGACCTCCCCTCGTTCCATTCACTGGATTCGCCACGCCTTCGAAGCGTTCTGAAGCCAACGACCAAGAGCCATCATGGATTTCCAATCGCGTATTCTCGGCCACTTCAACGCCAGCATTGACACCAAGACCTACGCCAGCGAAGTGCTGCCGCCCTTCATCGAAGCGGCCAGCCAGATGATGGTCCAGAGCCTGGTCAATGACGGCAAGATCCTGACCTGCGGCAACGGCGGCAGCGCCGGTGACAGCCAGCATTTCTCCTCCGAGCTGCTCAACCGCTTCGAGCGTGAGCGCCCGAGCCTGCCGGCCATCGCGCTGACCACCGACACATCCACGCTGACGTCCATCGCCAACGACTACAGCTACAACGAGGTGTTCTCCAAGCAGATCCGCGCCCTGGGTCAGCCCGGCGACATCCTGCTGGCCATCTCCACCAGCGGCAACTCCGCCAACGTGGTGCAGGCCATCCAGGCGGCTCACGACCGTGACATGCGCGTCGTCGCCTTGACCGGCCGTGACGGTGGCGACATGGCGTCACTGCTGGGCAGTGAAGACTGCGAGATTCGTGTCCCCGCCACCTCTACGGCACGCATCCAGGAAGTCCATCTGCTGGCCATCCACTGCCTGTGCGACCTGATTGATCATCAGCTGTTCGGCAGCAACGAGTAATCCGCGCGCCCCACGGCATTCACCAGGAGAAAACGGCATGACGCCCAAGAACCTGCTTTCCCTCATGGCCACCGCCGGCTTCCTGACGCTAGCCGGCTGCACCACCGTCGCCGACCTGACCAACAGCGGCCCGATCGACGAAGACTATGGCGATCGCACCCTGGGCGCCCAGGTGGAAGACGAGAGCATCGAGACCAAGATCGAGGTCAATCTCGGCAAGACCGATGCTCGCTTCAATGATGCCCACGTCAACGTGAACTCCTACAACGGCATGGTGCTGCTGACCGGCCAGGTCGCCAGCGACGAGCTGAAGCAGAAGGCCACGGACATCGCCAAGGATGTGCGTCGCGTGCGTCAGGTGCACAATGCGCTGGAAATCAGCGCCAATGCCCCGGCCAGCCAGCGCGTGCAGGACACCTGGCTGACCACGCGCGTCAAGGCCACGCTGGCGGCGGATGCCAACATCGACTCCGGTCGCATCCTGGTACTCACCGAGAATGCCAGCGTCTACCTGATGGGTATCGTGACCCGCGCCGAAGCCGACCAGATCGTCAGCAAGGTCTCTGAAGTCGGCGGCATCCAGCGTATCGCCAAGGTCTTCGAGTACCTCGACTGACCGAGGTGGCGCACCTTGCGTGCCTGACATGCAAAGTGCGCTGAACGAAAAGCGCCCTGATTTAATAGTGCCCAGAATGAAAAATGCCCCGCAGGCCGAAGCCTGCGGGGCATTTTTCATGACAGGAGCGACATCAGGCGGACAATGGCCAACCCTCATCCATCGCCCCCACCTGCCGACGTGATTACTTGATCACGCGCAGCGAAGGACGCCCCTTGCGCGGCGGCTTGGGCTGATCATTGCCATCAGCCCCCTGCTCGTCACTGGCCGAGTCTGACGCCTGCTCTTCACCGGCGACTTCGGCATCAGCGCCTGGACCTGTCTCGACGGACGCATCCGCTGATCCCGAGGCAGGCACCTCTTCCTCGACGGGCGCACTGCCGACACTGGCCAGCGTCGGGCGCGCTGCGGCGGCCGGCTCGGCATCTGGCGCGGCTTCACCGAATGTCATCTCATCGGCACCCGGCATCACCGGCTCGTGACCGAAGACCATACCGACACCGTTTTCACGCGAATACAGCGCGACCAGGGCCGCCGTCGGCACGCTGACGTGCATCGGCTGACCACCGAAGCGGGCATTGAAGCTGACCCCTTCATTGGCGATCAACAGATCACGCACCGCACCGGGTGCGATATTGAGCACGATCTGGCCGTTCTGGACGTGTTGACGCGGCACCTGGACACCTTCCTGCTCGGCGTCCACCACGATGTACGGCGTATTGTCGTTATCCAGCAGCCACTCGTAGAGTGCGCGTGCCAGATAAGGGCGACTGGAAAGCATGGGAGAACCTCTTGAACTGCAATGAGTGTCAGCGACGACCGAAGTCCATTCCGCCAACGGGCCAACGCCCCGCACATCGCTCACATCCATCATCCACAGACTGATGAGCGAGAACGAAAGCCCGAATGCGTGACCGATCGATCAATGACCGAAGGATCACGCACGGATCAGATGCGCATCTCGCGCTCGGCCTCGGACAGCGACGCCTTGAAGGCATCACGCCCGAACAACCGCTCCATGTAGGTCAGCAGCGGCTTGACCTGCTTCTCCGGCAGCTCGATTCCCAGTGTCGGCAAGCGCCACAGGATCGGGGCAATGCAGGTGTCCACCAGCGAGAACTCGTCGCTCATGAAGAACGGCATGTCGTCGAAGATCGGGGAAATGCCGATCAGGCTTTCACGCAATTCCTTGCGCGCCTTGTCGGCTTCCTTCTTGGTGCCTGTCTGGATGGTTTCCATCATCGGCACCCATTCGCGCTCGATGCGATGCATCCACAGACGGCTCTGGGCGCGCGCCACCGGATACACCGGCAACAGCGGCGGATGCGGGAAACGCTCGTCCAGATATTCCATCATGACCTTGGACTCGTAGAGCACCAGGTCGCGATCCAGCAGCGTCGGCACACTGTTGTACGGGTTCAGGTCGGCCAGCTCGGCCGGACGGCTGTCATCATCCACATCAATGATATCGACTGCCACACCCTTCTCGGCCAGCACGATCCGTACACGGTGGCTGAAGTGGTCGTCACCACCGGAGTAGAAGGTCATCGATGAACGCTTGGCCACAACACCCATGAAACTGTCCTCGCATCTGTTCGAGACATGCCCGTGTCAGCTTTTGGCCTGACAAACGGGGATAAGTTTCCTCTGGCCTGCCCTTGTCACAACAGGCCCTGCCAGAGGGTCAGCCTGCGCCACCTCAAGGCGACGCAAGCGGGCGCGCGACTGATCAGCCGCGCGCCCGTCACTGCCGGCTCGCCATTATCACTGAGACCCCGCCCCGGGGGCCATCAATGAATGTCGCGCCAGTATTCCTTCTTGAGAAGATACGCCAGCAAGGTAAAGATCAGAATGAATATTAACACCTTGGGGGCCATGCTCTCAGCCTTGAGTCGCGAAGGCTCGCCGACATAGGCCAGAAAATTGGTCAGATCCCACATCGCTTGATCAAACTCCCCTGCCGTCATGCTGCCAGGCTGGGTGATCTCTAGAATATCACAGGACGCATAACGCCCCGTGTCGGGATCGATCTCCGCCCCCGCTACCGCCAGGTCACTCTGCCCACAGACCTTTTCCTGCACGCCCTGCAGCGACTCCAGCACATGCGGCATGCCGACCTGAGGGAAGACCGCATTGTTCACGCCCCACGGACGTGACGCATCGCGATAGAAGCTCTTCAGATAGGTGTAGATCCAGTCCGTGCCGCGCAGACGCGCCTCGAGCGACAGATCCGGTGGCGGCGTGCCGAACCAGCCGGCCGCGTCTTCTTTCTGCATGCCCGTGCGCATGGTGTCATTGATCTTGAGCGCTGGCGAGAGAATCAGATATTGCTCGACCAGGTCCTCGGGCATCCCCAGGTCCTCTGCGGCACGAGAGTAACGCTGATACTGCAGACTATGACAGCCGAGGCAGTAATTGGTGTAAAGCTGCATGCCTCGCTGCAGCGAGGGCTGATCGTGCAGATCCGGCTGCATCGTCTCCAGCGGCACCGCGCTGTTCGCCGCGCTCACCATGCCCGACCCCATCAGGCTCACTACGGCCAGCAACCCTGCTGCCAGCCCGCGTTTGAGCCACTCCCTTGACCCACCCATCAGCGCGCTCATCGGCCCGTCACCCTGTCAGGCACCGCTCGCGTCGTCTCGAAGCGCGTATACAGCGGCATCAGTATGAAGAAGGCGAAATATGCCACGGTCGCCAGCTGCGCGATGATCGTGCGCTCCTGCGTGGGCGGCATCACCCCCAGCACGCCCAGCGTCACGAAACTCACCACGAAGATGACGATGGCGATACGCGACAGCCAGCCCTTGTAGCGGATCGAGCGCACCGCCGAGCGATCCAGCCACGGCAGCACGAACAGGATGGCGATCGCCAACCCCATGACCACCACACCCCAGAACTTGGCATCCACGCCGAACAGCGGGTAATTGACCGCACGCAACATGGCGTAGAACGGCGTGAAGTACCACACCGGCGCGATGTGCTCGGGCGTCTTCAGCGAATTGGCCGGCTCGAAGTTCGGCGTCTCCAGGAAGTAACCGCCGCCTTCGGGGAAGTAGAAGATCACCGCACAGAACACGAACAGGAAGACACCGACGCCGACGAGGTCCTTCACCGTGTAATAGGGTTGGAAGGGAATGCCATCCAGCGGCTGCCCCGCCTCATCCTTCCTGTCCTTGATCTCGATGCCATCGGGATTGTTCGAGCCCACCTCGTGCAGCGCCACCAGATGCAGCACCACCAGCCCGACGATCACCAGCGGCAAGGCGATGACATGCAGCGCAAAGAAGCGGTTCAGGGTGATCCCCGAGATCAAATAGTCGCCACGAATCATCTGCGCCAGGTCTGCCCCGATGACCGGAATCGCCGTGAACAGCGAGATGATCACCTGCGCCCCCCAGTAGGACATCTGCCCCCAGGGCAGCAGATAGCCCATGAAGGCCTCGGCCATCAGCGCCAGATAGATGCACATGCCGAAGATCCAGACCAGCTCGCGAGGCGCACGGTAGGAGCCATACAGCAGACCACGGAACATGTGCAGATAGATGACCACGAAGAAGGCCGAGGCGCCGGTGGAATGCATGTAACGGATCAGCCAGCCGTACTCCACATCGCGCATGATGTACTCGATGGAGGCAAAGGCCTCCTCGGCACTCGGCGTATAGCTCATCGTCAGCCAGATGCCGGTCAATATCTGATTGACCAGCACCAGCAAGGCCAGCGAGCCGAAGAAGTAGAAGAAGTTGAAATTCTTCGGCGCGTAGTAGCCGGTCAGATGGTCCTGCAGAAACTGGGTGGCCGGCAGGCGGTCATCGATCCAGCGCATGATGCCGCGTGGCGCCTTGGCACGGTTTGGATTCCCCATCAGGCAGCCTCCTCGTCGACACCCACCACCAGCACCTGCTCACTCTCGTAGCGATGCGGCGGCACCTCCAGATTCGAAGGCGCCGGCACTCCGGTGAAGACTCGCCCGGCGAGATCGAACTTGGACCCATGACAGGCACACAGATAGCCGCCCGGCCAGTCCGCACCGAGATCCGCCGCGCCGATCTCGGGACGATAGCCAGGCGAGCAGCCCAGGTGCGTGCAGATACCCACCAACACCACATATTCCGGCTTGATGGAACGCAGCACGGCATCGACATAAGGGGGCTGCTGGGGGCGCAGAGACTCGGGGTCCTGCAGCTCTGCGGGGGGGATGGCGCGGATATCGGCGATCATCTCGGGGGTGCGACGCACCACCCACACCGGTTTGCCGCGCCATTCGATGGTCATCTGCTGGCCGGGTGCCAGCCGCGAGATATCCGCCGTGACAGGCGCACCTGCCGCACGGGCACGCGCACTTGGCTGCCAGGACGCCAGGAAGGGCGTTGCGATACCGACCACCCCTACCGCCCCGACCACGGTGGTTGCGCTGACGAGGAAGCGGCGTCGCCCTCGGTTCACAGCTTGATCTGACATTTTATTGTTATCTCCCAAACACTACCGCTTGATGCTGGGCCATCCACTTGCCGAGCACTTGATGCTTGCTTGTATTAAAGGGCAAGAACAGAGCGCTCACAACTCAAGAAAGCCACCTTGACCAAAGCCGCTTTCGTCAATCGTGCAGCGAGACCGCAAAAAAAACGTCCAGCACCCTTGCGGGCACTGGACGTTCTTGTGGTCGACGCGAGTTCTCTTAACGCTTGGAGAACTGCGGACGACGACGGGCCTTGCGCAGGCCGACTTTCTTACGCTCGACTTCACGGGCGTCACGAGTGACGTAACCGGCGGCGCGGAGGGCCGGACGGAAGTCTTCGTTGTAAGCCATCAGGGCACGAGTGATGCCGTGACGGATAGCGCCGGCTTGAGCAGAACCACCACCACCAGCAACAGTGACGTAGACGTCGAACTGTTCGGTAGTTTCGGTCAGCTCGAGCGGCTGACGGACAACCATGCGGCCTGTCACACGACCGAAGTAGTCGTTCAGGTCACGCTGGTTGACGGTGATTTTGCCGGTGCCCGGCTTCAGGAAGACGCGCGCGGTAGAAGTCTTGCGGCGCCCGGTACCGTAGTGCTGCTGTGTCATGGCGATGCTTCCCTCAGATGTTCAGTTCTTGCGGCTGCTGCGCAGCGTGCGGATGCTCGGAGCCAGCATAGACTTTCAGCTTGGACTGCATGGCACGACCCAGCGGGCCCTTCGGCAGCATGCCCTTGACAGCCAGTTCGATCACGCGCTCAGGCTTGTGCTCGATCATCTGGTTGAAGTTCATGGAGCGCAGGCCGCCCGGGTAACCGGTGTGACGGTAGTAGGTCTTGGCTTCTGCCTTGCGACCAGTCACAGCGACTTTCTCGGCATTGATGACGACGATGTAATCGCCAGTATCAACGTGCGGAGTGTACTCGGCTTTATGCTTGCCGCGCAGGCGACGAGCAATTTCGGTAGCCATACGGCCCAGCGTCTTGCCGGCTGCGTCGACGACGAACCAGTCACGCTGGACGGACTGCGGCTTAGCAGTAAACGTCTTCATGGATGAATCACCTATAGTCGGGTCTTGCACTTGTGTGCGCGACCAATCCCTATTTTTCTTGGTTGTCCGACGTCTGGCAGCGAGCGGCGTGCTGCTTGCGCAGTCACTGTCCTCTCATCTCCAGACTGCCCTCGCCCATCAGGAGTGAATGACTCAGGATGGCTCGAGAACCGGTCAACAGTTCGAGCGAGCGCGCATTGTACATGTCATGCCCGCCTACCACAAAGGCTATTTTGCCCTTGCCGCAGGTCTCACGGCTTGTGCGGCAGCGCGAGATACTCACGCGATTGCATTTCCTGCAGACGTGACAGCGTGCGCTGGAATTCGAAATCCAGATTGCCGCCGGTATAGAGGTCCTCGACGGGCGTCGCGGCGCTCATCAGCAGCTTGACGCCACGGTCATAGAACTCATCGACCATGTTGATGAAACGGCGCACCTGGTCATCGCTGTCGCGCCCCATCTGCGGCACCTCGGACACCAGCACGGTGTGGAACTCACGCGCGAGCTCGATGTAGTCATTCTGGCTACGCGGGCCATCACACAGCTCATCGAAGTGGAACCACACCACGTCTTCATGGCGACGCAGGGCGTGCAGCACGCGATGATTGATGCTCAGACCTTCATCGGCATGGCCTTCGGCACCGGCGATGGAGCGGAACTCCCGCGCCAGCCGCGCGGCACTGTCGTCGCCCAGCGGGCTATGGAAGAGCTCGGCGTGCTCCAGCGCGCGCAGGCGGTAGTCGATGCCGGAATCGACGTTGACCACCGTGCAGTGACGCTTGACCAGGTCGATCGCCGGCAGGAAGCGCGCCCGCTGCAGGCCGTCCTTGTAGAGATCATCCGGCACGATATTGGAGGTCGCGACCAGCACCACGCCCTGCTTGAACAGCTCTTCGAACAGGGTGGCGAGAATCATCGCATCGGTGATGTCCTTGACGAAGAATTCGTCAAAGCAGATCACGCGCGCCTCGACGGCGAACTTGGCCGCCACCAGAGTCAGCGGGTTCTTCTCGCCCTTGTAGTGGCCGAGCTCATTGTGGACACGCTGCATGAAGCGGTGGAAGTGCGTGCGCATCTTGTCGGCAAACGGCAGGCTCTCGTAGAAGGTATCGACGAGATAGGTCTTGCCGCGCCCCACGCCGCCCCAGAAGTAGAGGCCCATGATCTCGGGCGCTTCATCGACAGGCGCCGTGCGTGACGGCTTGCCGAACAGACGACGCACCTTGGAGCCCAGCCCGCCGCCACCCGTCGCGTCGGACACCTTGTCGGGCGTCTGACGCGGCGTGCGCACGAGGTCGTCGTAGAGACGCTGCAGATGGCGGACCGCATCTTCCTGGGCGGCATCGTAGGCAAAGTCATCACGCTTGAGGTCTGCCTGGTACTTCTCGAGAGGCGTCGGTGCTGGCATTGAGAAACCCGCTGCAGGTCAGGCGCCACGCACTGGCGCACGCCTGACATGAAAGGAACAAGATCACGCCTGACCCGACTTGGCGGGCAGGCAAGGACGAAATTGCGCGGCATTATACGCCTTGATGGCCACTTTACCCACTCACCGACCAGCAATCGGCTGCACGACGTGACTTTCGCCGCGCGCATTGCTCGCAAGGCGTGAGCTGGCATCCGCCCACACCCCGCCGGCTGCGCCGACAGGCGACCAAGGTCGCGCGCCGCGTGAATTGACGCATCGCTGCACCACACCGATATAATGGCGCGTGGACGCTTTTGAAACGCAAGCGGCACGACAGACTGACGCAAGAAGGACAGCGGCAAGCGGCGCTGACCTGCTGGACACCAGACCGATCCCGAGATCGGCGTGATGGAACATCATTGAATACCGGCATCGTATCTCAGCGCTACCATGCCCCAGCGGTGACGATCACCGCAGTTGTGACACAAGGAGAGCGACGTGAACGAGAGCAACATTGACTGGATCCTGGCCATTGCCTGTTTTCTGGCTGGCATCGGTATCGGCGCCTTGTGCTACCACCTGCTGAATGCCAACGTGGCCCGCAACCAGAAGACCCGCCAGAAGCTGGCTGAGCGCGAGCTGGAGCTGACCCAGTTCCGCGATGCCCTCAACGACCACTTCTCCAAGGCCAGCGACCTGACCGACCAGATCCAGCGTGCCGGCAATGAGCTGCGCCAGCATCTGGCCACTGGCGCCACCGCGCTGTGCGATGACAGCCAGCTCAAGCGCCGCCTGCTGGACACTGACACCACGCCGGACGACAGCGAGACCGACAAGGTCGACCTGCCGCGTGATTACGCCGACAACCGTGGCACCCTGTCAGAGGACTTCGGCCTCAAGCCGCAACCGAGTGAAGGCGAGACACCGGCTGCCAACCCGCCGCGTATCTGATCGCCCTGCTGTCGTGAACCTCTCACGGCATCTGAAAACGACAACGGCCACCTCTCGAGGTGGCCGTTGTCGTTTCCGGCATCAGTTGTCACGCCGGATTGTCGATATCCACGAAGCGGTGCTCTACACCATGCTCGGCGGCCAGCCACTCGCCGAGGGCCCGCACACCGTCACGCTCGGTCGCATGATGGCCCGCCGCGAAGTAGGTCACTCCCTCTTCGCGGGCGCTATGGGTGGTGCGCTCGGAGATCTCGCCCGAGAGGAAGGCATCGACACCGGCCTCGATGGCCAGACCGATATAGTCCTGAGCGCCGCCGGTGCACCAGGCAATGCGCTTGATGGGGCGATCATGGCCGGCCACGACCAGCACCTCACGCCCGAGACGCCGGCTGAACTCGGCCCCCAGCGCGGTGCTGTCCAGCCCTTCCACCTCAGCGGCCAGACGCCCGACATGCACCAGACCACGCCCGGGCACGCCATCCAGACAGTCTTCACTGACCAGCCCCAGACGCTCGGCCAGCTGAGCATTGTTGCCAAGTGTCGGATGCGCATCCAACGGCAGGTGATAGGCCGCCAGATTGATGTCATTGGCCAGCAAGGTCTTGAGGCGCCGACGCTTCATGCCGGTGATCTGGGCCGGCTCGTTCTTCCAGAAGTAGCCGTGATGCACCAGCACCAGGTCGGCCTGCCAGGCGAGCGCCTCATCAAGCAGCGCCTGACTGGCCGTCACGCCGGTCATCACGCGGCGCACCTCACGGCGCCCCTCCACCTGCAAGCCATTGACGGTATAGTCCTTGAAGGCCTGCGCCTCCAGACAGCCATCCAGCGCCTTCATCAGCGTGTCACGATCAGCCATTGGGCCTCCAGCAGTCAGAGTCATCGAGTGTTACACTGGCGAGCATTGTAACGGCGCATCGGCGCCATGTAAGCGTGTCGCGCCTTGACCGGGGCCATCCCTTCGCGTGGCACGTGGATCTTCAGGCTATTCATCTTCATGTCCGCAGCATCGCGTCGGTGCGCGGACTTTTTATCAGGTAATCCGATGCCCCGTTCTCTTCGCAGCACACTGCTCCCGCTACTGTGGCCCGTCGTCACCGGCGTCCTGCTGGCCGTCGTCGTGCTGGATCGCTTTCCGACGCTGGGCCTGGGCGAGCCCGCCCCGCAGCAGAACGAGCAGGCCGGCAACACCCCCTACCCGAGCCCATCTCAGAACTCTGCCGCCAATCAGCAGGTGCTGCCACCTCCGAGCCTGACGCTGTCAGCGGCGCAGCGCGAGGAGTCGGCAGACCCGGTACTGCGTGAAGCACCGCCGCTGCAGCGCAACAGCGGCCCGGCCAGCTATCAGGCCGCGGTGGACGCCGCCGCCCCGGCGGTGGTCAACATCTACTCCTCGCGCGAGATCAAGGACGACAGCAAGCATCCGCTGATGTCCGACCCCTTCTTCAACCAGTTCTACGGGGAAGACGCCCTGCGCAGCCAGCGCATGCTGTCGAGCCTGGGCTCTGGGGTCATTCTCTCCAGTGACGGCTATATCCTGACCAACAACCACGTCATCCAGGGCGCCGACCAGATTCAGGTCGCCCTGCGCGATGGCCGCGAGACGTTCGCCAAGGTCGTGGGTGTGGACCCGGAATCCGACCTTGCAGCGCTCAAGATCGACCTCGACAACCTGCCCACCGTGGCGATCGCCGATTCCACCCAGGTCCACGTCGGCGATGTCTCGCTGGCGATCGGCAACCCCTTCGGGGTCGGCCAGACGGTCACCATGGGCATCATCTCGGCCACCGGACGTAACCATCTTGGTCTGAACGCCTATGAAGACTTCATCCAGACCGATGCCGCGATCAACCCCGGCAATTCCGGCGGCGCGCTGATCAACACCGACGGCTCACTGGTCGGCATCAATACCGCCATCTATTCGCGCTCCGGCGGTTCGCAGGGCATCGGCTTCGCCATCCCCGCCAACCTGGCGCGCGACATCCTCGAGTCACTGGTCGACCACGGGCGCGTGATTCGAGGCTGGCTGGGCCTGGAAGTGCAGGAGCTGACGCCGTCGCTGGCGCACTCCTTCGGCCTGAGCGCCCCGCAAGGTGTGGTGGTGGCCGCCGTGCTGCGTGACGGCCCTGCCGCGCGTGCCGGCCTGCGTCCGGGCGATATCCTGACTGCCATCGGCGGCAAGCGCCTGCTGGATGCTCGCCTGGCCATGGCCGACATCGCCGCCGTCAAACCCGGCAATGCGCTGGAGTTGCGCCTGCTGCGTGACGGCAAGACGCTGGACATCGACGTCAAGGTCGGCGAACGCCCGATTCCCGACAACACGCCGGCGGCCGTCGATCCGTCCCTGCAGGACCAGGGCTGAGGCGGAGCATCGGCGCGACGCCTTGAACAGAAAATCTGCCCCATGATGACAAAAAGCCCCGCGACGGAGACCGTCGCGGGGCTTTTTTACTGACCAGACAAGGCTCAGCCTCAGTCTCAGGCTCAGTCGAGAATGCGATTCTCGGCACTGCGCGCATGCGCCGTCAGTGACTCGCCACGCGCCAGCACCGAGGCAGTACGCCCGAGCACCGAAGCACCTTCCGGCGAGCACTGGATCAGCGAGGAGCGCTTCTGGAAGTCATAGACGCCCAGCGGCGAGGAGAAGCGCGCGGTGCCGGAGGTCGGCAGCACGTGATTCGGCCCGGCGCAGTAATCGCCCAACGCCTCGGAGGTGTGCGAGCCCATGAAGATGGCGCCGGCGTGACGCACGCCCTCGACCCACTCCTCGGGATTCGCCACCGAGAGCTCCAGGTGCTCCGGCGCGATGCGGTTGGTCAGCTCCAGCGCCTGCTCCGGCCCGCTGACGCGAATCAGGGCACCGCGTTCACGCAGCGAGGTCAGGATGATCTCGGCACGCTCCATGGTCGGCGCCAGACGCTCGATGGCGGCCTCGACGGCGGCCAGGTGCTCGTCATCCCACCCGATCAGGATCGCCTGGGCATCTTCGTCGTGCTCGGCCTGGGAGAACAGGTCCATCGCCAGCCAGTCCGGGTCGGTCACGCCATCGCTGACCACCAGAATCTCGGACGGCCCGGCGATCATGTCGATGCCGACCTGACCGAACACCGCACGCTTGGCAGTCGCCACGTAGATGTTGCCGGGGCCGACGATCTTGTCGACGCGCGGCACGGTCTCGGTGCCATAGGCCAGTGCCGCGACGGCCTGGGCGCCGCCGATGGTGAAGACA
The DNA here is from genome assembly GCF_029846405.1 of Cobetia sp. 29-18-1. Lineage (NCBI taxonomy): Bacteria > Pseudomonadati > Pseudomonadota > Gammaproteobacteria > Oceanospirillales > Halomonadaceae > Cobetia > Cobetia sp. 29-18-1. The sequence continues at coordinate 68,695 of NZ_JARWKS010000016.1, read as the reverse complement.
CGATCGATGCCCGCCAGGTGCGCCGCGGCCAGCACCAGCTCATTGACCACGCCGTCCGGCGTCGGCACGACCATGATGATCTCGCGCACGCCCGCGACATGCGCCGGAATCGCGTTCATCAGCACGGAAGACGGATAGGCCGCCTTGCCGCCCGGCACGTAGATCCCGGCGCGGTCCAGCGGCGTGACCTTCTGGCCCAGCAGGCTGCCGTGCTCGTCCTTGAAGGACCAGCTTTCCGGCTTCTGATGCTCGTGATAGACACGCACACGCTCGGCAGCCACGGCCAGCGCCTCGCGCTGATCCGCCGGCAGGTCGGCATAGGCCTTGGCCAGACGCTCGGCACCGATGACCAGCTCGGCCATGCTCGAGACATTCAGGCGATCGAAGCGGTTGGAGAACTCCACCAGCGCCGCATCGCCTTCCTGCTTGACGCGCGCGAGGATGTCGGTGACACGATGCTGTACCTCGGCATCGGACACGCCCTCCCATGACAGCAAACGGTCCAGGCGGGCAGTAAAATCGGTATCACGGCTATCAAGCCGGTTGATCAAGGTATCCATGCGAACCTCTTTTCTCATTGCTTGGCAGAGAAGGCTGAACCGGACGGGCTCTGTCCAGCGCCTGCCCGCATCATCTTGATAAGCATCGTGATGAACTCTTGATGAGCATCGTGACGAGCAGGGGCGGCAGCTGGCGTTTCGAGAGTCATCTTCTGCCACGGTCATCTATGCGACCTTGGGTATCCAGCGGGTCGATGCGACAGCGCGCCGCCATCACGCCTCGCGGCGGGCTTCCACGGCCTGACGCAGACGATCGATCAGCGGTTTGAGGCGATCGTGCTTCATGGTCATGGCGGCCTTGTTGACCACCAGACGCGTGCTGATGTCGGTGATCAGCTCACGCGGCTCCATGCCGTTGGCGCGCAGGGTGTTGCCGGTGTCGACGATATCGACGATCTCGTCGGCCAGATTCATCAGCGGGGCCAGTTCCATCGCGCCGTAGAGCTTGATGACTTCGGCCTGGATACCCTGCTCGGCGTAATAGCGACGCGCGACATCGACGAACTTGGTCGCGACACGGCGGCGGGCGCCCTGCTGCTGCTGACCGACGACACCGGCGGTCATCAGGCGGCACTTGGCGATTTCCAGGTCCAGCGGCTCGTACAGGCCTTCGGCACCATGCTCGAGCAGCACATCCTTGCCGGCGATACCGAGATCGGCGGCGCCCAGCTGCACGTAGGTCGGCACGTCGGTGGCACGGATGATGACCAGCTTGACGTCCGGCAGATTGGTATCGAAGAGCAGCTTGCGGCTCTTGTCGAGATCTTCCAGCGGCTCGATGCCAGCGTCAGCCAGCAGCGGCAGGGTTTCCTTGAGGATACGCCCCTTGGAGAGGGCGACGACCAGTTGCTTGCTCATGGGGTATTCGCCCGTGCTTGTACGTAGGAATTCGGCACGCGCTGCCGGTCAATCAAGGCCGGCAGCGCGAGGTGGGGCACTGATCAGCCGGCGGAGCGACGGATGATCACGTTCAGCCCGGACAGCTTCTCTTCGATGCACTCGTAACCACGGTCGATGTGATAGATGCGGTCGACCATGGTCTCGCCGTCGGCGACGATCGCCGCGATCACCAGCGAGGCAGAGGCGCGCAGGTCCGTCGCCATCACCGGCGCGCCGGACAGGCGCTCGGTACCGGTCACGACCGCGGTGTTGCCCTCGAGGGAGATGTGGGCGCCCATGCGGTTGAGCTCCTGCACGTGCATGAAGCGGTTCTCGAAGATGGTCTCGATCACGGTGCTGGTGCCTTCCGCGACCGCATTCATCGCCACGAACTGGGCCTGCATGTCGGTGGGGAATGCCGGGTACGGCGCCGTGCGGATATTGACCGCCTTCGGGCGCTTGCCGTGCATGTCAAGCTCGATCCAGTCATCACCAGTGGTGATGGTGGCGCCGGCTTCTTCCAGCTTGGCCAGTACGGCGTCCAGGGTGTCGGCGCGCGTACGCGTGACACGCACCTTGCCGCGCGAGGCAGCCGCCGCGACCAAGAAGGTACCGGTCTCGATGCGGTCCGGCATGACGGAGTATTCACAGCCGTGCAGCCTCTCGACACCGTCGATGACGATGGTGTCGGAGCCCTGGCCCGTAATCTTGGCGCCCATGGCGATCAGGCACTCGGCCAGATCGACGACTTCCGGCTCACGCGCGGCGTTTTCCAGCACGGTGCGGCCATCGGCCAGGGTCGCGGCCATCAGCAGGTTCTCGGTGCCGGTGACGGTCACGACGTCAAAGACGATGCGCGCGCCCTTCAGGCGGCCACCCGGCGCCTTGGCGCGGATGTAGCCATTCTCGACCGTGATCTCGGCCCCCATCGCCTCCAGGCCACGGATGTGCAGATCCACCGGACGCGAGCCGATGGCGCAGCCACCCGGCAGCGAGACTTCGGCACTGCCGAAGTGCGCCAGCAGCGGGCCCAGCACCAGAATCGAGGCACGCATCTTCTTGACCAGGTCATAGGGCGCGTGACAATGCTCGACCTTGGAGCCATCCAGCTGCACGGTCATGTTGTCGCCCATCACCGGCTCGACGCCCATGCGCCCGAGCAGCTCGAGGCTGGTCGTGATGTCCTGCAGATGCGGCAGGTTGCTGATGGTCACGGGACCTTCCGACAGCAGCGTGGCTGCCAGAATGGGCAGTGCCGAATTCTTGGCGCCGCTGGCCCAGACTTCCCCGTTGACCGGCCCGTTGCCAGTGATGATCAGCTTATCCATGAAATGTTCCGGTCAACCCTGAGCGTTGCCGGCGGCAGCTTCGAACTGCGCCGGGGTATAGGTACGAATGCTGATGGCATGCAGCGCGCCAGAGCGGATCTCGTCATTGAGTGCGGAGTAGACCAGCTGCTGGGCCTTGACGCGGCTCAGCTCGGCAAAGACATCCCCCACGGCGACGACCTGGAAATTGCAGCCCTCACCCTGGATATGAAAATCGACGTTCTCGATACGAGCCTCGAGCAGGGCCTTGACATCATTCGGTTGCATGACGGGCGGTGACTCCTTCGCGGTACATGTCGGGATCGTGGCAGGGAATCCTTGCGCGACGATCGATACGATATGACCGCACATGGTAATCAAAAGCGCGCGGGAACGCGATTGGCAGTCAATCGCTGCCTCCACGTTGCCGCGCGCATGAATGGCGATACGAACAAGCCTCGAGCCTCGAGCCTCCAGCAGAGCGGTGCGGCCTGACAGGCGATCAGGCCGCCGCTGACTCAGGACGTCTCGAGTGACAGCGGGGGCTCGGCGCTGATCTCGGCGACATTCAGCCCCGGCAGCAGGTTTTCCAGTCCGGAGACTGCCGCCAGTCGGCTCAATGCGGGAGACAGCGTGAGGTGAGCGACATGCCCACCATGCTCCGCCAGATGGCGCTGCCACTCGAGCAGCACGCTCAGGGTGGCGGTACTGGCGCTATCCACGCCGCACAGATCGATGGAAACCCCATCCTCGCGGCGCCCCAGCCATTTCCTGCCGGAATCCGCCAGCTCTGCGGCATTGTCGAAATCCGGCTGGCCACTCAGGCTCAGCCGTGCGTCACCAGCTTGTAGCGTGACGCCCTCGCGATCGAAGAGAGTTTTCATGGTCATGGCGACGACAGGGCTCAGCTGTTGCCCTGATCCCCCTCACCCTTCTCGAGGTCGACATCCGGCTGCCAGCCCTTGATGACGGCGTCGATGTCACGGCCGTTGTCACGCATGGCCTGATCGAACTGGTTGCGGAAGGTCAGGCCCAGGTTGACGCCATTGACGATCACGTTGACCACTTTCCATTCGTCGTTGCGCAGACGCATGGAATAGGCCACCGGGTAGACCTTGCCCTTGGTATCGACCACGTCCATGTAGACGGTGTCCTGGTCTTCATAGCGACGCTCGCCTTCGCTGTCCTTCACGTCCAGCCTGGCGTAATCGAAGCTCACCAGACCCTTGGCGTAGGTGCCGATCAGGGTGTCATGGAAGACCTTGGAGAATTCGGTGCGCTGCTCAGGAGAGGCGCCCTTGAAGTACTTGCCCATCACGCTGGCGGCGATGTAGCGATAATCCACCACCGGCTTCAGCGCGGAATCCACCAGGGTTTCCAGCTCGTCGACGTTGTCCTTGTAGTAGCTCTCGCGGCTATCGATCTTGGTGGTCAGGCCCTCGACCGTGTCGCGCAGCAGCACGTCCGGCTCCTGCGGGGCGGCCATGGCCAGTGGGCTCAGCGCCATCAGGGCGGACAGGCTCAGCACGCTCAACGGACGAATCAGCTTCTTGAGGCTAGAGGTCATCGGGGTTGCTCCTTGAAAATGTACATCGTGCTCGAACGTGAAACCGCAGGCACCGAGTCAGGTCTGTCGGTGCATCACACGCGTGCGCCGGGTGCCTGCACTTCGATGAACAGCGCATCGAGAATCAACGCTTCGAGAATCAGCTCTTCGAAAAATTGGACACGAACTGCTGGATCAACTCTTCCAGCACCAGTGCAGACTGGGTATCGCGAATGGTATCGCCGTCCTCCAGCACGTCCGGGTCTCCCCCGGTGCTCAGGCCGATGTACTGCTCGCCCAGCAGGCCGGACGTCAGGATGGCGGCGGTGGTGTCCTTGCTCAGCTTGCCACGCAGGCTGCTGTCGAGCTTCATCGTGACACGGGCATCAAACCACTTCGGGTCCAGCTCGATCTTCTCGACGCTGCCGACGGCAACACCTGCCATCGTGACCTTTGACCGCGCCTTGAGGCTTCCGATCCCTGAGAAGTTGGCATTGAGCACGAAGGTGTCATCGGCCTGCTGGAACGTGACGCCGCTGACACGCAGCCCCAGGAAGACCATTCCCAGGAAACCAGCGAGTATGAACAGGCCCACGCCGAACTCGAGCATGCGGGTACGTTTCATCAAATCTCTCCGAACATGACGGCCGTGAGGACAAAGTCGAGTCCCAGCACCGCCAAAGATGAATAAACCACGGTACGTGTGGTGGCGCGCGAAATGCCTTCCGAGGTCGGGATCAGGTCATAGCCCTGGAAGACGGCGATCCAGCTGACCACCAGCCCGAAGACCAGTGACTTGATGACGCCGTTCATGACATCACCGATGAAATCGACGTTCGACTGCATGCTGCTCCAGTAGGCGCCCTCGTAGATGCCCAGCCAGTCGACCCCCACCAGCTTGCCGCCCCAGATGCCGACGACACTGAAGCCGATGGTCAGCAGCGGCAGCGAGACGAAACCGGCCCACAGACGCGGCGCGACGATGCGCTTGAGCGGATCGACACCGATCATCTCCATGCTGGTCAACTGCTCGGTGGCCTTCATCAGGCCGATCTCCGCCGTCAGCGCCGATCCCGCGCGCCCGGCAAACAGCAAGGCCGCGACCACAGGCGCCAGCTCGCGCAGCAGTGACAGCGACACCATCTGCCCCAGCGCCTCCTCGGCGCCGAAACCGACCAGGATGGTGTAGCCCTGCAGCGCCAGCACCATGCCGATGAACAGCCCCGAGACCAGCACGATGGCCAGCGACAGCACACCGACGAAGTGCATCTGTCGCACCCACAGGCCGATGCCCTCACGGGACGGGATGCCGATACCGGCCTGTACCAGCAGCATGCCGGCACGCCCGATGGCCGCGATCACGTCGATGCTGCTGCGGCCCAGTGACGTGATGGCCCCGAGCGGGCCACGATTCAGACCACTCATGACTCTCTCCTGCGGGTTGCCGACTCGCGACCATCGAGAATGTCGCCGGCGAAGTCCGGGGCGGGGTAATGGAAGGGCACCGGGCCATCCGGCTTGCCGTGGATGAACTGGGCCACACGCGGGTCCGACTCGGCGTTCAGCGCCTCGGGGGTGCCCTGCGCCATCACCTTGCCATCGGCGATCACATAGACGTAATCGGCGATGGTCAGCGTTTCCTTGATGTCGTGCGAGACCACCAGCGCCGTCATGCCCAGCGCATCGTTGAGGCGCCGGATCAGATTGACCAGCACGCCCATCGAGATGGGGTCCTGCCCGGCAAAGGGCTCGTCGTACATGATGAGGTCCGGGTCCAGCGCGATGGCTCGCGCCAGTGCCACACGCCGCGTCATGCCGCCGGAGAGTTCGGCCGGCATCAATTCACGCGCGCCGCGCAGCCCGACGGACTCGAGCTTGATCAGCACGATGTCACGAATCATCGCATCGGGGAGATCGGTGTGGACGCGCAGCGGGAAGGCGACGTTCTCGAACACGCTCAGGTCGGAGAACAGGGCACCGCTCTGAAACAGCATGCCCATGCGACGGCGCATGCGAAACAGCTCGCGCCGCGACAGGCCATGCACGTGCAAGCCGGCGATCTCGACGCGCCCCGCCGAGGGCGTCAACTGGCCGCCGATCAACTTGAGCAGTGTCGTCTTGCCGGTACCGGAAGGCCCCATGATGGCGGTTATCTTGCCGCGCGGGATCTTGAGGTCGATGCCGGAGAATATCTCGCGTTCTCCACGGGTGAACCGCAGGCCTTCGACACGAATCAAAGCGTCATCGAGATTGATCTCGCCTGCCGCGCCGCGTGAAGAAGCCTGCGCATCCTGGCCGTCCGCACCCGTCCGGGTTGCGGTCTGACCGGGCAAATCAGTCATAGAAGCATCCGCTGTGAGGGACCTTCGCCGTGACGAGCCACACGCAGTCGGCTCGCGAACAGGTCGAATGTCCGAGTCATGGGATCCAAGGATCAAGTTAGTTAGCGAACATCGTATCCGAACCCACCCCTGTGCCGCCAGTCTCATCAAGGCAACAGAGCCGTGCCGCGGGTGGTGATGCGCACAACAATGCGCTCGGCAGCACGCTCGACAATGGGAACATGGCCACTGTCTTGCAAAGGATTGGGGGGATGCGTTTAATGGCGCGGTTCCCGGCGATACGCCACCGCCCTGCCCCCTGCCCCGAGAGTTCTGATGCTATATCCCATCCTTGCAGTCGTCATCGGCCTGATTGGTCTTGTCTGGAGTGCTGATCGCTTCGTCGAAGGAGCCGCGGCCACTGCGTGGCGCGCCGGGATGAGCAAACTGCTGATCGGGATGACGATCGTCTCCGTCGGCACCTCTGCCCCCGAGATCGTCGTCTCCATCATGGCCTCTCTTGATGGCACTCCGGATATCGCGACCGGCAATGCACTGGGCTCCAACATCGCCAATATCGGCCTGGTGCTCGGCGTCACGGCATTGATCGCCCCGATCCCGGTGCATTTCGGGCTGGTGCGTCGCGAGCTGCCGCTGCTGCTGGCGGCCACGGCGCTGGGCGGTTATGCGCTGTCCAACAGCGGGCTCGAGCGTCTCGATGGCATCCTGCTGCTGGCCCTGCTGGTCTTCACGCTGGTGTGGCTGTTCAAGGTCGATTCGCCGAGCGAGGCGGAAAGCCAGGATGACGTGCCCGAGATGAGCACCGGACGCGCCATCTTCTGGCTGCTGGTCGGGCTGGCGGTGCTGATCGCCAGCTCGCGTGCGCTGGTGTGGGGGGCGACCGACATCGCCCAGGCACTCGGCGTGCCGGAATTGATCATCGGCCTGACCGTGATCGCCATCGGCACCAGCCTGCCGGAACTGGCCGCCAGCGTGGCCAGCGCCCTCAAGCGCCATCACGACATCGCCATCGGCAACGTCATCGGTTCCAACCTGTTCAACATCCTCGCCGTGCTGCCCGTGCCGGGCCTGCTGGCGCCGGGTCCGGTGGATGGCAGCGCCATCAGCCGTGACTATCCGGTGATGCTGGGGCTGACGCTGCTGCTGGCCGCGCTGCTCATCTGGCAGCGCCGTGGGCGCATCGGCCGCGGTCCAGGTGTTATCCTGCTCGCCTGCTATCTGGCCTACACGGCCTGGCTTGCCATCAGCCTGACTCGCTGACGGCAGCGTCTTCATCATCGTTTGCCACGCCGCCGCGCGGGATGACACGTCCTTTTCGCGCGGTTTGAGCCCTGGCCAACCACAGGCAACAATTCGATCATGACCGAGCCTTCCAGCACCCCGCACGCCACCACGCCTGGCACTTCTGCTTCAACTCAGTCTGCCGCCAGCCAGTCCGCCGCCGATGAGACTCCGGCCAGCCAGGCGGATTTTCGCGCCAGCGCCCGCCGCACCTTCGCCATTGAAGAAGCGGCCATCGCCGCGCTCGAAAGCCATCTCGATGACGACTTCGACCGCGCCTGTCAGCTGATGCTGGCGACCAAGGGCCGCGTCATCGTGACCGGCATGGGCAAATCCGGCCATGTCGCCAGCAAGATCGCCGCCACCCTGGCCAGCACCGGCACGCCGGCCTTCTTCGTCCACCCCGGTGAAGCCAGCCATGGCGACCTGGGCATGATCACGCCGGCCGATGTGGTACTGGCGCTGTCCAATTCCGGAGAGACCGCCGAAGTCACGGCGCTGCTGCCGCTCTTGAAGCGCATGGGCACCCCGCTGGTCTCGATGACCGGCAAACCCGGCTCGACCCTGGCGCGTGACGCCGAGGCGCATCTGGACACCAGCGTCGCCCAGGAAGCCTGCCCGCTGAATCTGGCACCCACCGCCTCGACCACCGCTGCGCTGGTGATGGGTGATGCCCTGGCGGTGGCACTGCTGGAGGCCCGCGGCTTCACTGCCGAGGAGTTCGCGCTTTCCCACCCGGGTGGCAGCCTGGGCCGACGCCTGCTGCTGCGGGTTCAGGACGTGATGCACCATGGCGACGCCCTGCCGCGCGTGGCGCTCGGCAGCCCGCTGCGCGATGCGCTGCTCGAGATCACGCGCCAGGGCATGGGCTTCACCTGCGTGATCGATGATGACGACCACCTGGTCGGCGTCTATACCGATGGTGACCTGCGCCGCACCCTCGACCAGCACGGCGATCTGCGCGCGCTGAAGGTCGATGATGTCATGACCCGCGGCGGCAAGACCGTGCGCGCCAGCATGCTGGCCGCCGAAGCGGTGCGCATCATGGAAGAAAACCGCATCAGCGTTCTGGTAGTCTGTGACGAGGATGAGCACCCCATCGGAGCCATCCATATGCACGGCCTGCTGGCCAGCGGCGTGATCTGAACTCCCGCGGGCGTTCGCTGTCTCTGTTCGACGGCAGATCGTCCCGGCAAGACGCCACCGCTCAACGCCCATCAGCGCCGTTCACAGGACAGCGTCAAGCATGCACGGAGTGCGAGGAGAAAGACCATGAGCGACACGAATTCCCTGAGCGAAGAATATCCGCAGGACATCATCGACCGCGCACGCCGCGTGCGTCTGCTGGCGCTGGATGTCGATGGCGTGCTCACCGACAACCGCCTGCACTACGATGCCAACGGTGTCGAGACCAAGTCCTTCCATGTCCAGGATGGCCATGGCCTCAAGCTGGTGCTGCGCAGTGGCGTTCGCGTCGCGCTGATCACCGGCCGCAGCTCGCCGATGGTCGAGCGTCGCGCCAAGGAACTGGGCATTCAGGATGTCATCCAGGGCCGTGAAGACAAGCTGGTCGCGTTGACCGACCTGTGCCGCGAGCACGGGATCGAGCTGGAAGAAGTCGCCTATTGTGGCGATGACCTGCCGGACCGCGAGGCCATTCGTCGTGTCGGTCTCGGCGTCAGCGTGCCCAACGCCATGGCCTACGTGATGAGCGAGGCCAACTGGGTCACCTCACGCCAGGGCGGCGATGGCGCCGTGCGCGAGCTCTGTGATCTGCTGCTCAAGGCCCAGGGCCACTGGGCCTCGGTGCTGGATACCTACCTGCAGGAGTCGCGTCCCTGATGTTACGTCTGCCCCGCCCTTCTCCGCGTCTCTGGCTGATGCTGCTGTTGCTGCTCGTCGGTGGCGTGCTGGCGCTGATCGAGCAGCGCAACAGCCTGGAATCGACCGTCAATGTCGAGGTCGACAGCAGTGAGCCGGATTACTATCTCGACGGGGCAGACATGACACGCTTCGATGCGCGCGGCGTGGCGATCCAGTCCATGACCTCGCCGCATATCGAGCACACGCCAGGCGATGACGTGACCCGGGCGCAGACCCCGAAGATTCGCACCAACGACAGTGAAGACCGCCGCTGGTATGCCACGGGTGACAATGGCGTGTTGAGCGCCGGCGGCGACACCTTCACCCTCGAGGGCAATGCCAGACTGCGCCAGCCCGATGACCGCTGGACCCTCGATACCGATGTCCTGCACTACAGCCGTGATCAGAATCGCGCCTGGAGTGACGTGCCGGTCGTGATCACCCAGAATGGCCAGCATGTCGAAAGTGACAGCTTCAGCGCCGACCTCTCCCAGGACTCCGCCGTGCTGCAGGGCCGCGTTCGCAGCGTCCTGCAACCCGGCACGGGCCAGAGCGAGGCCAGCAAGGAAGCCGAGCGCATCGATTCGGGCACCGACAGCACCACCCCCGATGATGGGCGCGTCAACAGCACCTTCGAGGCAGCGCCTGCCAGCGGTGAATGAACCCGCCGGGCTGGCCGTCAAGCCATGACCCGCGCCGCAACACCTTCTTCTCTGCCGCTCGATGGCATCATTGCTCGGGCGGCGACCCCGTCATGCCAAGGAGCCACCATGACTTCCACGACTCGCAAGCCCTTGACGGCCTGTCGCCAGACCCTCAACAGCGGTGTCATGGCGCTCTGCCTGGCACTGGGCATGTCCACCTTCGCCCCGGCCGCCATGGCGCTGGACAGCGATGCCAGCCAGCCGATCAACATCGCCGCAGACGCTCTGTCGCTCGATGACAAGGCCGGTACCGCCACCTACACCGGCCAGGTGGAAATGCGCCAGGGCAGCATGAAACTCGATGCCAGCCGCGTTGATATCAGCCGCGCCGGCAGCGGCGAGATCTCGCTGGTCAAGGCCACCGGCAAGCGTGCCTACCTGGAACAGCAGCCCGCGCCCGACGAGAAACTGGTCAAGGGCTGGGCCGACACCATCCGCTACCATGCACTGGAGCGCCGCGTGGAGCTGGTCGGCAACGCGCGTCTCGAGAAAGGCGATGACACCTTCGAAGGCGGCTACGTGGAGTACTTCCTCGACAAGCGCCAGGTGAACGCCAACAACAGCAAGACGGCACAGCAGACCGAAGGCGGTCGCGTGCACATGACTCTGACGCCGCGCGGCGCCAATGCCAGCAAGGAAAACTGAGTCATGACTGCTGCTACTCCGCGTACGCTGAGCGCTCGCCATCTGGCCAAGGCCTACAAGGGCCGCAAGGTGGTCAAGGACATCTCGCTGGAGATCCGCCAGGGCGACATCGTCGGCCTGCTGGGCCCCAACGGCGCCGGCAAGACGACCTCGTTCTACATGATCGTCGGGCTGGTGCGCGCCGATGCCGGCAACGTCTCCATCGATGACAAGGACCTCTCCGCTGCCGCCATGCATCAGCGTGCACGCGCCGGCATCGGCTATCTGCCGCAGGAGGCGTCGATCTTCCGCAAGCTGTCGGTGGCCGACAACATCATGGCGATTCTGGAGACCCGCAAGGACCTGGATCGCAATGGCCGCAAGGCACGCCTTGAAGAGTTGCTCGAGGAATTCAGCATCACGCACATCCGCGCCAGTGCCGGCATGAGCCTGTCCGGTGGTGAGCGTCGTCGGGTCGAGATCGCCCGTGCACTGGCCACCGAGCCGGACTTCGTGCTGCTTGATGAGCCCTTCGCCGGCGTCGATCCCATCTCGGTGGGCGAGATCAAGAGCATCGTGCGCCAACTGCGCGATCGTGGCATCGGCGTGCTGATCACCGACCACAACGTGCGCGAGACGCTCGATATCTGTGACACCGCCTATATCGTCGGCGATGGCCAGATCATCGCCCACGGTGATGCGGACTCCATCCTGGCCAACCAGCAGGTGCGCGACGTCTACCTGGGCCACGAGTTCACGCTCTAGGGTCAGGGGATGCGCTGAGTCCTCGCGAGGCGAAAGCTTCGAAAGCCGCTGCGTGATTTTATCGCGTAGCGGCTTTTTCATGTCTGACATCAGACGCATGCATGACGTCCATACCACCTTGGTGGAAACATGGCATGCAAGTTGCTTGAATATTCGCGGCAACCACTTGTCAGTGCCCCGAGTCACGGTATAGCGTAGTAAGCACGTTCCTTTGCCGTGAATTGACTGACTCCATGAAACCCACCCTGCAACTCCGCCTCGGCACCTCGCTGACCATGACGCCGCAGCTCCAGCAAGCGATCCAGCTGCTGCAGCTGTCGACGCTCGACCTGCGTCAGGAGATTCAGCAAGCCCTCGAGTCCAACCCCATGTTGGAGCTCGACGAGGACTACGAGTCGCTGGATGTCGTCGAGACACAGGATTCGAGCGAGATCTCCACTGCCGACTCCTCGAGCGAGATTCCCGAGGAATACCCCCTCGACAGTGACTGGTCGGACCTCTACCAGGACCACGCCGGTAGCCTGACCAGCTCCGGCAGTGGCAGCGGGAGCGAAGAAGGGCCGGACTTCGATCGCAATACCAGCGTCGAGAGCCTGCAGGACCACCTGCGCTGGCAGCTGGCGATGACCGACCTCGATGGCCGTGAACGCCAGATGGCGGAGAGCCTGATCGATGCCGTCGACGGCGCCGGCTATCTGAGCCTGTCTCTCGATGAGCTGGTCGATGGCCTGCGTGGCCAGGGCCTGCCCGGCCTCAAGGCCTCCGAGCTCGAGCAGGTATTGCTGCGTCTGCAGCAGTTCGACCCGACCGGCGTCTTCGCTCGTGATCTGCGCGAATGCCTGCTGCTGCAACTGGCGCTGCTGCCGGATGATCTGCCGCTGCTGGCGCAGGCGCGCCGCCTGGTACGTCAATTCCTCGAGGCACTGGGCAACGATGACCGCAAGCTGCTCAAGCGGCGCCTGAGCCTTGACGATGACGAGCTGGATCACGTCATTCGCCTGGTGCGCGCGCTCGACCCGCGTCCGGCATCCGCCTGGGGCGAGCCCGCCAGCGATTACGTGATCCCTGATCTGCTGGTGCGCCATACCCGCCACGGCTGGCAGGTCGAGCTCAACCCGGAAGCGCTGCCCAAGCTGCGCATCCAGCCGGAATACGCCGCGCTGATCAAGCGTGCCGACAAGTCCGCCGACAACACCTTCCTCAAGGACAACCTGCAGGAAGCGCGCTGGCTGATGAAGAGCCTGTCATCGCGCAATGACACCCTGCTCAAGGTCGGCCGCGAGATCATGGCGCGTCAGATCGACTTCCTCGAGCAAGGCGAGGAAGGCATGAAGCCGCTGATTCTGGCCAACATCGCCGAAGTGGTCGAGATGCACGAATCGACCATCTCGCGGGTCACGACCCAGAAGTACATCCACACCCCGCGCGGCGTCTTCGAGCTCAAGTTCTTCTTCTCGAGCCAGGTCGGTGGCAGCGGCAGTGGCGACGCCCACTCAAGCACCGCCATTCGTGCCCGCATCCGCAAGCTGATCGCGGAAGAGCCGGCCCGCAAGCCTCTCTCCGACTCGCGGCTAGTCGATCTGCTCGCCAGCGATGGCATCGAGGTCGCACGCCGCACCGTGGCCAAGTATCGCGAAGCGATGGGCATCCCCTCCTCCAGCGAGCGCAAGCGTCTGGCCTGACGCGTCATCTGCGGCTGCCATGCCCTGCTTTCACCTCCACAATGGCAGCCGCCGCCAACCTCAAGCCCTGGATTTTCCGCTCATCAGCCTCTGACTTCGCGGACAGCGGTGCGCCTGTCGCGCGCTCTGTCATCCCGTCAACCGCTCGTCAATTACCCGTCATGGCCCATGACGGCGCGCAGGATGACGGCAAAAAACCGCCATTCCGCCAGCGTCATTCACCGTCAATCGCATGTTTTTAAAGTCACTTTTGCGCGTATTGCACCTGGATGACACCCGGACAACCTCCCAAAACGCCGCTTGCTCCACGCAATCGAAGCGCCTGAAAGGCGACGTACATGCAGGGATTGGCGACGAAAACCCGCCTTCTTGCGCGTCTTTCACGCACCACCCACCAGACGTGCCCTTGAAGTCCACTCCGTTACCCCTCACTGAGTTGAAGACAAGCACTGAGCCACGATGCAGCGCAGCGTTGATCTTTGCGCAAAGCTTGGGCATTGTCGGTACAGACGCTCACGACATCTGACGCCACTGGCAAGGGTGCGAAAACATCGCCAGACGGTGGCCGTCAAGCCTGTTGCAGAGCGTCCGATCAGGGTTTGCTCGTAGTCAAAAAGGGTTACAATTGAATGGCAACCCGCTGGATAAAGGAGCGTGTCCATGCAAGTGAATATCACCGGGCATCATGTGGAACTTACCGATCCTCTCCGCGATTACGTCAACGAGAAGCTCGCTCGCCTCGAACGGCATTACGACAACATCACCAATGTTCAGGTGACACTGTCGATCGAGAAGGAGCGCCAGCAGGCTGCCTGCACCTTGCACGCGGCAGGCGCTGACCTCCACGCCCTGGCAGAAGACCCCAACATGTACGCTGCCATCGACGCGCTCGCCGACAAGCTGGATCGCCAGCTGGTCAAACACAAGGAAAAGTCCCAGGCTCGCTCTCAGGGCACCGGGACCCGTTGACCTTCAGCCATGACACTTGATCAGATCCTTCCCCCCGAGCGCACGCTGTACGGTGTCCCCGGGGGGAGCAAGAAGCGGGTGCTTGAATTCTTCAGCACCTTCATCGCACAGAACATTCCCAGCCTGGATAGCCAGGAAGTCTTCTCGCGCCTGATCGGGCGCGAGAGACTGGGGTCGACCGGCATTGGCCACGGTGTGGCCGTGCCCCATGCACGCAGCCCGCATTGCAAGACGCCAATCGCTGCGTTTCTGAAGCTCGGTGAACCCATCGACTTCGATGCCATCGACGGAGAACCCATCGATCTGCTGTTCGTGCTGCTGGTGCCTGAGGAAGCGGATGAGACCCATCTGACGCTGCTCGGGCAGGTCGCGGAATTGCTCAATTCCCCGGCCAATCGCTCGGCCCTGCGCCAGGCAGACAGCCAGCGTGCACTCTTTGAGGCATTGACCCAAGCCATCGCCGAATTACCGGCGCGCTGAATGACAGGCCCGGACATCGTCCGGGCTTTCGTCTTGCTGGCCTCCCATCGGCTGACGTACAGCGCACTGATAGCGGGCAGCCTTCTGCCCCACCCCTGCATTCTTTCGACGTTGACCTCGCCCTTGGAGAGCACTTCATGAAGATCGTGATCATCAGCGGCCGCTCCGGCTCCGGGAAATCCATCGCTCTCCAGGCGCTGGAAGACATTGGCTACTACGCCATCGACAATCTGCCCGGCATGCTGCTGGCGCCACTGGTCGATCAGCTCGAAAAGGACAGCCCGGCGCGCCGGCGCATCGCGGTCTCCATCGATGCCCGCAACCTGCCGGAAGCCTTGACCCGCTTCCCCGAATTGCTCGACAACGTCCGCCAGAGCGGCATGGACGTGCAGGTCGTCTACCTGACCACCGATTCGCGAGTGCTGCTGGAACGCTACTCGGCGACCCGTCGTCGTCACCCTCTGACGCGCGACAACGACCACACCCTGGCCGAGGCCATCGAGATCGAGCAGAAGACGCTCGCTCCCATTCGCCAGAAGGCCGATCTGGTCATCGACTCGACCAACCTGAGCGTGCACGACCTGCGCTCGCGCATCACCGAGCAGGTCGCCCAGCACAGCTCCCGCCACCTGACGCTGACCTTTGAATCCTTCGGCTTCAAGCATGGCGTGCCGACCGACGCCGACATGGTGTTCGATGCCCGCTGCCTGCCCAACCCGTACTGGGACATCAATCTGCGCGGCGATACCGGTCGCGATGACAGCGTGGCCGAATTCCTGCAGCGCTACCCCACCGTCCAGGCGATGCATGACGATATCGCCGGCTGGCTGGAACGCTGGCTGCCCGCCTATCAGGACAGCAACCGCAGCTACCTGACGGTGTCCGTGGGCTGCACCGGCGGCCAGCATCGCAGCGTCTACCTGTGCGAGCAGCTGGCGAGCTACTTTGCCGAGCGTCTGCCTGAGGTGCGCCTGCGTCACCGCGAGCTGGGCATTCATACCGCGCTGAGCAACGCGGGTGAGGAGAGTGATCAGCAAGAACATCAGCAGGAGCATCGCGATGGCCTCTCGTGAGCTGACGCTGACCAACCGCCGCGGGCTGCATGCTCGCGCAGCCACCAAGCTGGTCAATTGCTGTGCGCCCTATTGCGCGACGGTGATGGTCAGTCATGGCGAGCGACGCGCCAATGCGGCCAATGTGATGGCATTGCTGATGCTGGCCGCGCCCTGCGGCACCACGTTGCTGATCGATGTCGAGGGCGAACAGGCCGATGAGGCGATGCTGGCCATCGAGGCGCTGTTCGAGGCGCGTTTCGAGGAAGACGAATAACCGCCACTGACAGCGCTGTGGATCAGGGCTGTGAGTCGCGGCCCGTTCATCTGGCTCTCGCCTCCCTGCCCCTCTCGCCCTTTGCGCGCAGCCTTCCTTTCGGTCAGATCCCTTTTCGGCCAGCCCCTCTGGTAGCTCCCTTGGGCAGCTCCATCACTGCTCGCGCGGGATTTCGCGCCTGTCTTTGCGCCTACCCTTATACCTAGCCCTGCACCTATCCCAGCACCTATCCTTGCGCCTGGCAGCCATGCAACGCTGCTTTTGTGCCAGTGGCGGGACGCGGATTGTCCTTTCGATAAGAAACACTGTTTTCTTTTGTCGACGCGCCCCCCTACGCCAATGGTAGAATCAGCGCTGTCCTTCATGTCGACAGGGGAAGCCGACAGATGAGCAAGACGTCTCGTAAACTCAAGCCAAGACTTGATCGCCTGTCACAGGCGCTGGAAAGCGGCGAGCTGGAACAGGCAAGACGCATGCTCAATCGCGGCCTCGCGCCGGTGGACGTGGCCCACCTGCTGGAATCCTCGCCCCCCAAGGAGCGTAATCTGCTCTGGGAGCTGGTCGATGCCGAGCTGCAGGGCGATGTCCTTCAATACCTTGGCGAAGACATCCAGACCGACTTCCTCAAGGACATGGACGCCGTCGACGTTCTCGCCGCCACCGAGAACCTGGAACCGGATGATGTCGCCGACATTCTGCAGCGCCTGCCGAATGCGGTGATTCTCGAAGTGCTCGACTCCATGGAGGCGCAGGAGCGCCTGCGCGTCGAAACGGTACTGTCCTTCCCGGAGGACACCGCCGGCGGCCTGATGAACACGGACACCATCACCATCCGTCCGGACATCACCCTGGACGTGGTGCTGCGCTACATTCGCCGCCACGAGCGCCTGCCCGACTCCACCGATACCCTGCTGGTCGTCTCGCGCCGCGATGAATTCATCGGTGCCCTGCCCATCAATCGCCTGCTGGTCTCTGACCCCGGCGTCACGGTGCGCGAAGTGATGGACACCGACAGCGTGGTGATTCCGGCCCTGATGCCGGAAACCGAAGTCGCCTCGCTGTTCGAGAAGCACGACCTGATCTCGGCGCCCGTGGTCGGCGGCGATGGCAACCTGCTGGGTCGCATCACCATCGATGACGTGGTCGACGTCATCCGTGGCGACGCCGAGCACCAGGTGATGTCGATGGCGGGGATGGATGAGGACGAAGACACCTTCTCTCCCGTGATGCGGACCTCGTGGCGCCGCGCCGTCTGGCTCGGCATCAACCTGCTGACCGCCTTCATGGCCTCCGCCGTGATCGGCATGTTCGAAGGCACCATCCAGAAGATCACCGCGCTGGCCGTGCTGATGCCCATCGTCGCCAGCATGGGCGGCATCGCGGGCTCTCAGGCACTCACCGTCCTGATTCGCGGTATCGCGCTGGGCCACGTCAAGAGTGGCAATGTCCGCTGGCTACTCAAGCGCGAGGTCATCGTCGCGGGGCTCAACGGCCTGTTATGGGCCGTGGTGGTGGCCGGCATCGCCATCGTGTGGTTCGGGGATATCCAGCTGGGGGCCATCATCGGCGCCGCGATCATGATCAATCTGTTGATCGCCGCCGTAACGGGCACGCTGCTGCCGGTGCTGCTCAAGAAGCTCAATATCGACCCTGCCCTCTCCGGCAGCGTGATATTGACCACCGTGACCGACGTGATCGGCTTCATGGCCTTCCTGGGGCTGGCGACCTGGCTCTATCTGTAATACGCCCGACGGGTTCCAGTGACTGCTTTTGAAACAACACGGCCGCTCCCGAGGGAGCGGCCGTGTTGTTTCTCGCCTGTCGCGCGATCAGAGAAGCGTCAGTGATCAGCCTTCCAGCTCTTCGTCTTCGCCTTCGGACATGCCCGCGACGGTCATGCCATCGATCAGCCAGCTACCGCTGTGGATGCTGCCCCGCGTATCGACATCATCACCGACCGCCAGCAGATTGGCCGCCATGTCGCGCAGGTTGCCGGCAATGGTGAACTCCTCGACCGCATGCTGGATCTCGCCGTTCTCGACCCAGAAACCGGAGGCGCCGCGAGAGTAGTCACCGGTGACGCCGTTGACGCCCTGGCCCATCAGCTCGGTCACCAGCACGCCGGTGCCCATCTGCTTGAGCATCTCATCGAGCGAGGTCAACGGCGCGGTGATGCGCACGTTGCGCGCGCCGCCGGCGTTGCCGGTGGTCTGCATGTTCAGGCGACGGGCGCTGTAGGCGCTCAGCATGTAGCTCTGCACCTTGCCGTCGGCAAAGTAGACATTGTCACGCGTCGCGACGCCATCGTTGTCGAAGGCGGCGCTGGACATGCCACCGACTTCCCGCGGCTTCTCGCCCAGCGTGAACCAGTCGGGGAACAGCGGCTGACCCAGGCTATCGCACAGGAAGCTGGACTCACGGTACAGCGAGCCGCCGGCGATGGCAGACAGGTAGTGACCGACCAGCCCGGCCGACATCTGCGGGTCGAACAGCACCGGCATGCGCCCCGTCGCCACCTTGCGCGCATTCAGACGCGCCAGCGTGCGGCGCGCGGCTTCACGCCCCACCGACTCGGGCGAGCGCAGGTCCGCCGGATTGCGCACGCTGGTGTAGTCATAGTCACGCTGCATGCCCTGAGCATCCTTGGCGATCAGCATGCATGACATCGAGTGGCGGCTGCCGCACTGGCTGGCCAGGAAACCATGGCTGTTGCCATAGACCTGCACGCCTTCACCGCTGGAGAAGCTGGCGCCTTCGGACTGTGCGATGCCTTCCACTCCCAGCCCGGCACGCTCACAGGCCAGCGCCAGGTCGGTCGCTTCATCGACGCTGATCGCCCAGGGATGATGCGCCTTGAGGTCAGGGAAGTCGGTGGCCATCAGCTCGGCCGGCGCCAGACCGGCAAAGCTGTCTTCGCCGGTATAGTGCGCGATGGAGACCGCCTTCTCGACCGCGGCACGAATAGAGTCGCTGCCGGCATCGGAAGATGTCGCGCTGCCCTTGCGATTGCCAAGATAGACGGTCACGCCGATGCCCTGGTCACGTGACAGCTCGACCGTCTCGACTTCGCCGTCACGCACCGAGATGCTGACGCCCTGATCGACGCTGGCACCGACCTCACAGGCGTCGGCACCCAGGCTGCGGGCAAGCTCAAGAGCTTCGCTGACGCGACGCTCGAGCAGTTGTTGCTGAGCAACGGCATCAAAGGCCTGGCTCATGTTGTTCTCCTTCTGAGGAGACGGGGGCCCGGCAGTGCTATACTGCCGCAAATTTCCCCGACTCATTGGAATTGGCATGCGTAAAGAAAGACCCGAGGAGCTCGTCGAGCGCCCCAGCAAGTCCCAGTTGAAGCGCGAGATGATCGAGCTGCAGGCGCTGGGCAAGAAGATCATCGATCTGCCGGAAGGCCAGCGCGCCAAGTTCCCGCTCTCTGACGACATGCTGGCCGCCATCGAGGAGACCCATCGCATTCGTAGTCACGAAGGCCTGCGTCGCCACATGCAGTACGTCGGCAAGCTGATGCGCAAGGAAGACCTGGACGCCGTGCGTGCCGTCTTCGAAGCCATGGAGCAGCAGAACGTGCGTCGCGATGCTTCCTTCCAGCGTCTCGAACGCTGGCGCGATCGCCTGCTGGACGACGATGAAGCCTTCGTGATCTTCGTCGAGGATTATCCTCACGTGGACCGTCAGGCCCTGCGTCAGCTGATCCGCAATGCGCGTGCCGAACGTGACGCCGGCAAACAGCCCAACAGCGCCAAGAAGCTCTTCAAGCTGCTGCGGGCCGAACTCGACCTCTGATACGGGGTCTGCCGCTCACGCGCTGCGTCTCTCGTACTGAACCTCATGCACTGATCCTCAAGCGCTTCCTCGACACCGCCATGGCCCTGCCACGGCGGTGTCGTCGTATTCATCGCTTCATTGTGAACGCGACCCGCTCAGGATTGCGTGCCGCCGACCGTCAGCTCATCGAGCTTCAGCGTCGGCTGACCGACGCCGACGGGCACGGACTGGCCGTCCTTGCCACACACGCCGACACCGGTATCCAGCTCCAGGTCGTTGCCGATCATCGAGACGCGGCCCATGGCTTCCGGCCCGTTGCCGATCAGGGTGGCGCCCTTGACCGGCGTGGTCACCTTGCCGTCTTCGATCAGATAGGCTTCGCTGGCGGAGAACACGAAACGCCCGGAGGTGATGTCGACCTGACCACCGCCGAAGCTGACCGCGTATATGCCACGCTTGACGCTCTTGATGATCTCCTGCGGATCGCGATCGCCACCCAGCATGTAGGTATTGGTCATGCGCGGCATCGGCAGGTGCGCGAAGGACTCACGACGCGCATTGCCCGTCGGCGCCATGCCCATCAGGCGGGCATTGAGCTTGTCCTGCATGTAGCCGGTGAGGATGCCGTCCTCGATCAGCGGCGTGTACTGTCCCGGGGTGCCTTCGTCATCGACGGACAGCGAGCCACGGCGATCGGCCAGGGTCGCGTCATCGACCACGGTGACGCCGCGTGCCGCGACCTGCTCGCCCATGCGGCCCGAGAAGGCAGAGCTGCCCTTGCGGTTGAAGTCACCTTCCAGACCATGACCAACCGCCTCGTGCAGCAGCACGCCCGGCCAGCCATTGCCCAGCACCACCGGCATCTGACCGGCCGGTGCATCGATGGCCTCGAGGTTGACCAGCGCCTGGCGCACGGCTTCACGCGCGTAACGCTCGGCGACATTCTCATCGCGCAGACGGGTCAGCGGGAAACGACCACCGCCACCGGCACTGCCACGCTCGCGACGGCCATTGCGCACCGCGATCACGCTGATGTTGAAACGCACCAGCGGACGCAGGTCCGCGGCGAGGGTGCCATCGCTGGCACGCACCATCACCACCTCGTAAAGCGCCGACAGCGAGGCCGACACCTGACTGATGGAGGGGTCAAGGCTGCGCGCGATGCGGTCCGCTTCCTTGAGCATCGCGACCTTGTCCTCGGCGCTCAGGCCATTCAGCGGGTCGATGCCCGCATAGAAGGACGGCGCCTCGGTGATGATCGAGCTTGCGACCGTGCCGCTGCTGCCGCTGCGCGAGATACCCGCCGCAGTACGCCCAGTGTCGGCAAGCGCGGCGGCATCGATCTGATTGGAGTACGCGAAGCCGGTCTTTTCCCCCGCCAGTGAGCGTACGCCCACGCCGCCATCGATGTTGTAGCTGGCGTCCTTGACGACGCCGTCTTCCAGCACCCAGCTCTCCTGCCAGATACGCTGGAAGTAGAGATCGGCATAGTCGGTGCCCGGGCCCATGGCATGTGCCAGGCCAGCATCCAGATCATCCAGGCTGAGCCCGCCCGGGGTCAGCAACAGGGCCGCGGCATCGTCGAGCACGCGACCGGAACTCGCATTTTGCGTCATTCGGCACTTTCCAGAGTAATGTTCGGGTCGCCCCAGGGGCCTGATACCCGATAGTGAATTTGCGTCACCTTGTCGATGAAGCGGCCGAAGATCTTGTCGGCCACGAACAGCGCCCCGCCCACGGCGGGTGCGCCTGCCAGCACGGCGGCCAGCGGAAGGTTCTGGCTGACCGGCACCGTGATGGCCATGCGTTGATCAAGGGTACCGCGAAGCAGATCGACCTGCCCGTTGAGTGTCACGGTGGTGGACGGCGCCTCGATACGCAAGGGGCCATCGCTTTCCAGCCGCCCATCGAAGAGCGTCGCTGCGCCGCGCACCTTGTCGAAGGCCGTCCCCTTGTCGGTGACATCAGAGAAGTCCAGCGACAGCCGGCGCAGCAGGTTATCCACATTGACCAGCCCGAGCAGGCGGGCAGAGGTCGAGCCCAGATTCAGGAAGCGTCCGTCATCCAGCTTGACCTCGACACGACCATTGGAGCGCGACAGGGCAAAGTCCTGCGGCGCACCGGGCCAGGCCAGCTTGACCTCGGCCCGGGCGCGGTCCGCCTCGATACCGCGCGGCTGGGAGAGACGCTCGAGCAACCCGCCCAGGTCACTGCCATCGGCGGACAGGCGAGCGCGCGTCAGACTGTTGGCGCCGGCATCTTCCCAGGTGATGTTGCCCACCGCGGTGATCTTGCCCAGCGTGATGGAGAGCGGCAACACCACCAGCTGCTGGCTGCCGGCGGTCCAGTCGGCACTGATCGGCCCCAGCTGCTGATCGCGCCAGATGAGGTGTGCCAGACGCAGACTGCCCGCGGGCAGGTCGGCAAGCTCGGCGGGATACGGCGTCGGCTCGATGCCGACATCGATAGCCTCGGTAAAGTTGCCTGGCGCACTGGCGGTCTGCGTCTCCTGCTCGGCATCCGCGGGCCACAGGGCATCGAGATTCAGGGTATCCAGGTCCAGAATCAGCGGTCGCGCGGCGCCTGACTGCCACACCAGCTCGCCACTGGCGAGCTGACCATCCAGCGTCGCGGCCAGCCCCAGCCCTTGCTGCTGCGAGCTCTGGCGCGGCGCGGCCTCCAGCGTCATCGGCCCCGTACACCGGGACTGGATCATCAGGCAATCGGTGGCAACGCGCAGGCGTGACAAGGCACGCAGGGGGTCGCTCTGCTCAGCGTCGCTGCCCTCACCACTCGCGCTGCCCTCTCCACTCACGCCACCTTCACCGGAGAGCGCTCCCGCCCACGGCTTCCAGAGCTCGGGGGCGAGGGTCGGTGTGCGCCAGGCGATGTCCCAGCCGGTCTGGGTGGACCACTGCGGGTCACTCGGCCAACGCTCCAGCCACAACTGACCCGTCATCGGCACCGTGCTGCCATCGTCACGCGTATTGCCGCCTTTCCAGCGTGCTCGGGCGCGATTGTCGAGGCGCACATCGCCGCCACCCTCCGCGAGCCCGATATCCACCGCCAGCGGTGCCGCCTCCTCTCGCGTCTTGCCAAAGGGTGCCGGCAGATTGATGGCCACTCCCTTGAGGTCACTCGAGAGCGCCAGACTGGCGCCGTCATCCGGCAGCATCAGGCGCGCCTGGTAGTTGAACTCGCCGCCCAGCGCGCGCGGGGTCTCGCCGTCCTGCAAGGCGGCCCGGGTGTTCTCGGCGGCATCGCCGATCAGGTGCTCGGGCGCGCCCAGCCAGCTCAGCACCGGTGCCAATGGCGCCTTGCCGTCGAAGGTGATCGCGCCCTTGCTGCTTGAGTCTGCCTGCCCGATGTTGAGCGCCGCCTTGACCGCACCGCCGAACAGCTTGCCGGAGAGATTGCCGGTCAACTGTTCACGGCGCCCCTCGGGGCGGGATGGGTCATGCACGAACTCGAGTGGCCCGCGAATGCCGTCAACCTCGATGCCCGGCCCCGGGAAGGCCAGCGTCGCCGCCTGGCGCTCGCCGACTTTGCCCGCCGCCGTGATCCGCGTCTGCTCGGCGTCCTCCAGCGGCACGCGGATGTCCATCGTCGCATCCACCGAGCCCTTGCCCTGCCATTCGGCGATCAGCGCTGCGGTATCCTCGAGCGGCGCATGCGAGAGCAGATCGAACAGCGCCTCGACGCTGCCGGTCACGTCACCCTGAATCTTCAAGGTGTTGTCCTGCATGTCGACGTCGGCCTGACGCACCGCCAGGGGCGCTGCACTGCCCAGCACCGTGACCGGCTGAGAGCGCGCCGCCGCGACCGTGGCACTCAACGTATTGTCGTGCAGCGCGAGGTTGCCCTTGACGCCCTCCAGCGCAGGCCAGCCCTCGGCGTAACCGAGTCGCCCATCCTCGATTGCAAGCTCAAGGTCCATCGAATCGCCGGGACCATAGCCATTTTCGCCATTATCGTCATCCCACACCTGGGTGAGATGCAGGCTGCCCTCGGGGACCTGCCCCGCGACATCGCGTGTCAACCACTCGCTCAGCGCCGGGTCCAGCACCTTCATCGGCAACCAGGAGGCCAGCGGAGTGCTACGGGCGTTCACGTCGCGCATCTCGAGATCCAGCTGGAAGCGATCATGATCCTGAGCGGGAATCTGCAGGCCGAAGCCACCCGTCACATCGGCGCCAGCGCGCTGAATATGCAGGTCATGCCCCGAGACGCTACTGCCACTGTCATCGACCTTGACCTCGACCACCCCGTCGGCGGCCTCGAGCTGCCAGCCGTCGCCGAAGACCTCGGGGAAGTGGAAGCGCATGCCCGGGTCACCGCGAAACGCGATCCGGCTCGCGATGCCACCCTCATCAAGACTCTGCGCGGTGACCCAGGCCGCCAGGGGGCCGAGTCCCGGGGCGCCCTGCCAGGGTTCCACCTCGGCGCCGGTGAGGCCCAGCGCCAGCTTCATGGTCAGCGGGGTATCGAGGCCGATCCCGGCCAGCGACAGGGAGAGGCCGGTGGCCGTGCCACGCGGATCGAGAGACTCGAGCACATTGCCCAGCTCGCCGAGCGCCAGCACGTTGCGCCAGCGCGCCACCTTCTCCAGATCGAAACTGCTGGTGACCAGCGACACGCTGCCCTCGGCGAGATCCCCCGACAGCGAAATACGCTCGGGCAGACTGGCAAGCGCCGCGGAGACTTCTGGCGATGACGCCGCTTGCGGCGTCTGGCCGTCACTATCTGCCACCGAAGCGTCGGCCGCCGGAGCGCCGGCCGCCGGGGCATCATCGAGCTGCGTGGCACCGACCGATATCTGATTGAGCCAGGCCTGCCAGCGATCACTGCCCGCCAGGTCGCGCAGCCACTGGCCACGCGCATGAATGTCCTTGAGCGCCAACTGGGCGCCATGGTGATCCAGCGTCAGGCGATTGAGATCGAGACGCAGGCGAGCATCTTCCAGTCGCGCGTCACGCCAGCGCGCCCACAGCGTCGCGTTGCCATCGGCGTCGCGCAGCATCAGGCTGTCGCGCTCGCCCATCAGGCGCCCGACACTCGCCAGCGCACCGGCGTCCAGCTCCACCTGCAACTGGGCCGAGTAGTCGGCGAGGCCGTCGTCTCCCGGCAGCACTTCCAGCACGGCACTGACACCGGCCTGAGGCGATTCCCCAACCCGCAACTGGCCTTCCAGATGCGCGCGATCGCCTTCTCCCGACAGCAACAGCTCGGCGGCATTCAGGTTGAGGGTATCGTTGCGACCATGCAGCACCAGGCGCACGTCCTCGAGCCGCACACGCTGACGTGCCAGCAGCGCCAGCCCCTGCTCCGTCTGCGCAAGGCTCATCTGTCCTTCGGGTTCGAGCGCTTCGGGAGGACGCGGCGGTCCCGGCCAGCCCCAGCTGCCATCTTCGCGCTGGTACAGGTGCACGATGACGCCGGTGGCGGTGGCGCGATCAAAGACAGGCGCCAGATGGCGCAGGGAGGAAAGCACATCGAGACGGGTTTCCAGATGCGACACGCTCAACAGCGGCGCCGCCTGCATCTCGTTGGGTCGAAAGAGGTTGAGACCCGACAGCTTGATGGCCGGATCAAGGTGATCCATGCGGCCCTCAAGCGATGACATCCCCACATTGGAGTGGGTCTGGGTGGCAATGAAGTCACTGATGGACTCAGTGCGCGAATCCAACGTGGTCAACCACCAACGCAGGCCCCCGATCAGGATGGCCAGCAACGCCAGCAGCACCGCGAGCGCCATCAGCAGCCTGCGCGCCCAGCGCCGCCCACGCGAGGGTGGCGCTGGCGTCACAGCTGACGAAGACGGGGCGTCTTCGACGCCCTCCTGCGCCGCCTCTTGCGAGGTAGAACGTGCCGCCTCTTGTGAGGTAGAACGGGTCACTGGTGGTTCTCCGAACAGGACAGACTCACGATGTGGATAACGCGACTCCCGGCATCATCGCAGGCGCGGCGGCTGACAGATCACATGAGCACAATATCGTACTGCTCCTGGGTGTAATGCGCCTCGACCTGGAAGCGGATGGTCTTGCCGATGAAGCTCTCGAGGTCCGCCACGGCCGCGGATTCCTCGTCCAGCAGGCGATCGACCACGTTCTGTGAGGCCAGCACCATGTAGGTATCCGGGCTGTAGGCGCGCTCTTCGCGCATGATCTCGCGGAAGATCTCGTAGCAGACCGTCTCCGGTGTCTTGAGGGTGCCGCGCCCCTGACAGGTCGGGCAGGCCTCGCACAGCACCTGTTCCAGACTCTCGCGCGTGCGCTTGCGCGTCAGCTGCACCAGGCCCAGCTCGGTCACGCCGGTCATCTTGTTCTTGGCGTGATCACGCTCCAGCGACTTCTCGAGCACGCGCAGCACCTGGCGCTGATGCTCGGTCTCTTCCATGTCGATGAAGTCGATGATGATGATGCCGCCGAGATTGCGCAGCCGCAGCTGGCGCGCGATGGCGGTCGCCGCCTCGAGATTGGTCTTGAAGATGGTCTCTTCGAGGTTGCGATGACCGACGAAACCACCGGTGTTGACGTCGATGGTGGTCATCGCCTCGGTCTGGTCGATCACCAGATAGCCGCCACTCTTGAGCTGCACCTTGCGGCCCATCGCCTTGTGCAGCTCATCCTCGACACTGAACAGATCGAAGATCGGTCGCTCGCCGGGGTAATACTCGATGCGCCCTTCCATGTCGGGCATGAACTCGCTGGCGAATTCCTTGAGCCGGATGAAGTTCTCGCGCGAGTCGATGCGCACGCGCTCGATCTCGTCACGCATCACGTCGCGCAGCGTGCGCATGAACAGCGGCAGATCATCATAGATCACGCTGGGCACGGCGGCGGTCAGGCGACGCTCGCTGACCTTGCGCCACAGGCGCAGCAGGAAGTGCATGTCCTGCTTGAGCTCGGCCTCGCTGATACCTTCGGCCGCCGTGCGCAGAATGAAGCCGCCGGGGGCTTCCGGATCCAGCGCCGTCAGGCACTGCTCGGTGAGCTCCTTGAGGCGGTCACGCTCGGCATCACTCTCGATGCGCTGCGATACGCCGGTATGCGGCGAGTCCGGCATGTAGACCAGATAGCGTGACGGCACCGACAGATGCGTGGTCAGCCGGGCGCCCTTGGTGCCGATGGGGTCCTTGGTGACCTGCACCACCAGTGGCTGGCCTTCGCTGAGCAGCTCGCGGATCGAGAGCTGCTCATCATGCGGCGTGTGCGCCGGCATGACTTCCTGGGCATGGATGAAGGCGGCCCGTTCGAGACCGATGTCAATGAAGGCCGCCTGCATGCCGGGCAAGACTCTCACCACCTTGCCACGGTAGATGTTGCC
The DNA here is from genome assembly GCF_029846405.1 of Cobetia sp. 29-18-1. Taxonomy (NCBI): domain Bacteria; kingdom Pseudomonadati; phylum Pseudomonadota; class Gammaproteobacteria; order Oceanospirillales; family Halomonadaceae; genus Cobetia; species Cobetia sp. 29-18-1. The sequence goes on along the minus strand of NZ_JARWKS010000016.1, from coordinate 41,258 downwards.
GACGATGCCGCGTCGCCCGCTGCGTTCGATGAAGGCTTCCTGCAGGACACCGTTCTCGACCACCGCCACGCGGGTCTCCATCGGTGTCAGGTTGATCAATACCTCGCCGCTCATAGCGCAAGTCCTTGTAAAGTCGTTGCTTGCGATTATGACATAGCAAGGGAGCCCCCGGCTGTGATCTATCGACTAAGGATTTCCTGCAACGGGTATTTTGTGCCACGCACGCAAGCCATCGTCCTTCGCGATGGCGCTGGAGTGCTGTCTCGACACCCGACTGCCGCAGTGCGGAACATCGCCCGTCAGAGTGGTTGCCACGGCTGAACGCCCGCCTTGCTCAGAAGCTCTGCGGTCTCATGCAGCGGCAGCCCGACCACGGCGCTGTAACTGCCCTCGAGATGACTGACGAAGACGGCGCCGAGCCCCTGGATGGCGTAGCCCCCCGCCTTGTCAGCCGGCTCACCGGTCGCCCAGTAGCGCGCGGCCTCCTCCGGGGTGATGGTGCGGAAAGTCACGCGGCTCTCGACCAGCTCGCTCGCGCAGCGCATGTCGCGCCCGGCGTCGCCATGACACAGCGCCACGCCACTGAGCACCTGATGGCTGCGCCCCGACAGGCTGAGCAGCATCTCGCGCGCATCGGCCTCATCGCGCGGCTTGCCGAGAATGCGTCCATCCAGTGCCAGTGCGGTATCCGCGCCGAGCACTCGCCACCCCGCCGTCTGGCCTGCCGTCCGCTGCGCCAGGGCCGCGAACCCGGCCTGCGCCTTCTCCCGCGCCAGACGCAGCACGTAATGCTCCGGCGACTCATTGGCCTGCGGCGTCTCATCGATATCCACCGGCGCCACCTCACATTGGATGCCGATACTGGCGAGCAGGGCACGACGACGCGGCGACCCCGAGGCCAGAATCAATTCCGCTTGAGCAATGCCCTGTTCATCAGCGCCCTGTTGAGCAATGCCCTGAGACATCACTGTGCGCTGCCCCGCGACGTCAGAGTTCGCAAAGAGTGAGGAAGTGGGGCTTTCGGTGTCAGGTGTGGATGGCCTGGAAGTGGATGACCTTGAACTGGATGACATGGAAGACCTCGTGAAGAGAAACATGGCTGACAAGTACCAGAAAGCCGCCCGTAGGCGGCTTTTGGAAGCTGACAAGAAGCGCTAGCGACGTGCCAGTGGCACTCAGGCCGCGACCCGCCGACGCAGCATCTGCAGCAGGGTATAGAGCCACGGCCACAATGCGCCGCCGATGACTGCCGAGAGCAGGAACGACAGGCTGACGGGGCCGGCACCGAACAGACTGCGCAGCCATTGATCCAGCAACTGCGCGATGCCCAGCACCACGATCACCAGCAACGCCTGCTGCAACAGCGAGTAGGCGCGAATGCGCTGATAGAGCAGCACGCCCATGAAGGCCGTCAACGACAGCACCAGGGCGTTGTGCCCCAGCGGTGCACCCTGCAGGACATCCAGCGCCAGTCCGAACAGGAAGCCGTGGAAGACTCCGACACTCTGCGGCGAGACGATGCACCAGTAGACCAGCATCAGACCCAGCCACTGGGGCCGCCAGATCAGCCATACATCCGGCAATGGCATGACCTGCAGACACAGCGCCAGCAGCAGCGAGAACCAGCACAGCAAGGTGGTCTGGGGACGAAAGGCCATCAGTTGTTCTCCCCGGCAGCATCGGTGGGTGCCTGAGCATCTGCCGCATCCTCGGCGGAGTCTGGTGCGGCGTCGTCACCCTCGGGCCTGGGCGCCGCCAGATTGTCACGCGGCAACTCATCGAGGCTGTCATCGACATACAGGTTGTCGGTGTCCACCGGCGGCGGCATCTGGATCAGGAAGTTGCGCGAACGCTCCAGCTGCGCGATGGGCTCGGCACTCACGCGGGCAAACGGCTTGCCGGGATCATGATAGACCTCGGTGACACGTGCCACCGGCAGGCCGCGCGGAAAGCGCAGCGCCAGCCCGGAAGTCACCAGCAGGTCACCGACACGAATATCGGCGGTGTCCGGCACATGCAGCACATCGACCTGATCGATCTTGCCGCTGCCCTGGGCGATGAAGCGCAGGCCATTGCGATTGATCTCCACCGGCACGGCGTGACTGGCATCACTGATCATCAGCACGCGACTGTTGTAGGCCGAGGTGGAGATGACCTGCCCGACGAGGCCATAGGCATCAAGCACCGGCAAGCCGATGCGCACGCCATCCTGCTCGCCGCGGTCCACCACCATGCGGTGGGAAAACGGGTCAGCATCGAGGGTCAGCAACTGGGAGGTGATATAGGGGATGTCGCTACGCTGCCCGGCATTGAGCAATTCGCGCAGGCGCGTATTCTCGGAGGTCAGGCTCGCCATGCGTTGCACACGGCTGGACAGATTGAGCAGCTGTTCGCGCAGCGCGCGATTCTCGTCGGCCAGCTCCTGCTGGTCGGCAAACACCAGCGCGCCCCAGCTGATGCCTTCCGTCGGCAAGCTGACGACCCACTGCACGGGCGATACCAGCGTCGCCATGCTGGCGCGCACATCGACCATCCAGCTGAAGCGATCTTCGGCAAACATCAGCGCGAGTGACAGCACCGCGCACAACAGCATGCGGTAGCCGGGCACGGGGCCACGCGTGAACAGGGGTTTGATAGCACTTCCTCCGACAGGCCGGGACCAGCCGTACAGCACACAGCATGCCCGGCCCCGGACGAGGTCAATCGCTCGACAGCAGCTCGAAGGTGTGCTGATCGATCATTTCCAGCGCCTTGCCACCGCCACGCGCCACGCAGGTCAGCGGGTCTTCGGCGATGATCACCGGCAGGCCCGTCTCTTCCGCGATCAGCTTGTCGATGTCACGCAGCAGCGCACCACCACCGGTCAGCACCAGGCCGCGCTCGGCGATGTCGGAGGCCAGCTCCGGCGGAGACTGCTCGAGCGCGCTCTTGACCACCGAGACGATGGCCGCCAGCGGTTCCTGCAGCGCATCGAGGATCTCGTGGGAGTTGAGCGTGAAGGAACGCGGAATGCCCTCGGCCAGGTTGCGGCCGCGCACGTCGATCTCGCGCAGCTCGCCACCCGGGTAGGCACAACCGATCTCTTCCTTGATGCGCTCGGCCGTCGCCTCACCGATCAGGCTGCCGTAATGGCGACGCACATAGGAGGTGATGGCTTCGTCGAAGCGGTCACCGCCGATACGCACGGATTCGGAATAGACCACGCCGTTGAGCGAGATGATGGCGATTTCAGTGGTACCACCACCGATATCGACCACCATGGAGCCCATCGCCTCTTCCACCGGCAGGCCCGCACCGATCGCGGCAGCCATCGGCTCCTCGATCAGGTAGACCTCACGCGCGCCGGCACCTTCGGCCGATTCCTTGATGGCGCGACGCTCGACCTGGGTCGACATGCACGGCACACACACCAGCACACGAGGGCTGGGTGTCAGGAAGGTGCTCTGATGCACCTTGCGGATGAAATGCTGGAGCATCTGTTCGGTAACGGTGAAGTCGGCGATGACGCCGTCCTTCATCGGACGGATGGCCGTGATATTGCCGGGGGTACGCCCCAGCATGCGCTTGGCATCGGCACCGACGGCCGCCACACTGCGGGCATTCCCGGACTGGCGAATGGCCACGACTGAGGGCTCGTCGAGCACGATACCGCGACCGCGCACATAAATAAGCGTGTTGGCAGTACCCAGATCGATCGACAGATCGCTCGAGAACAGCCCACGTAAACGTTTAAACATGGAAGTTGATCACCTAGTCCAGACCGGAACCCTGTGCAGACGCGAACGGTACCATTGCCACCCCATGGCGGCAAGCTGACACGCCTGCCAGAGCGACGCAGATGTGGTACATTTCACGCCGAATCACACTGTAACGGCGCATTCGGCGACAGATTGCTCCATCGCTGCAAAGCGCGCTGTTTTACAGGGTAACGGGCATCGGGTTTGCCGGGACACCACAATTTTTCGAATTCGGCTTTTCGCGCACGTCGCGCCAGCCAATTCCGCGTGGTCGTCTCCGACTCCTGCCGTCACCTCAAGCCTCTCGAAGCCAAGACAGGGAAACTTCAATGGCCCTTGAACATTCAGATGTGCTGCGTGCCGCTCACCTCGCACGCCTGGGTCTTGCCTCGCAGGATGCCGAAGCCTACGTCGAGGATCTCGACCGGATTCTCGCCATGGTCGACCAGCTGCAACAGGTCGATACCGACGGCGTCGCACCGCTGGCACACCCGCTGGAAGCCACGCAACGCCTGCGCGCCGACGAAGTCACCGAATCGAATCAGCGCGAGCGTTTTCAGCAGGTGGCCCCGGCCACAGAGCAGGGTCTGTATCTGGTTCCGCGCGTCGTCGAGTGATCTCGCCTGGCAGATCGCTCACGCATCGTGACCGGCTGCCATCGGATACCACGTCACGCGGCACGCCCCGTCCGCCCCGGAATTTCTGCGGACGATGCCCGGCGCATCGTCTGCACTGATGGAATCGAACATGTCATCGTCCATTGCACTACATGACAAGACGCTCAGTGAGCTGGCGCAAGGCCTGGAGGCCGGCGAATACACCAGCCGCGAGCTGACGGAAGCCTTCCTGGCCCGTATCGAACGCCTCGACGGCGAGCTCAACAGCTACATCACCCTGTGCCGCGAAGACGCGCTGCGTGATGCGGATGCCGCCGATGCGCGCCGTGCCGCTGGCAATGCCGCCGCGCTGACCGGCGTGCCGATGGCCATCAAGGACATCTTCTGTACCGAAGGTGTGCGCACCAGCTGCGGCTCGAAGATGCTCGACAACTTTATCGCGCCCTATGACGCCACCGTGATCGAGAAGCTCAAAGCCGAAGGCGTGGTGATTCTCGGCAAGACCAACCTCGATGAGTTCGCGATGGGCTCCTCGAACGAGAACAGCCACTACGGCGCCGTCAAGAACCCGTGGGACCTGACCGCCGTCCCGGGTGGCAGCTCCGGTGGCAGTGCCGCCGCCGTCGCCGCAGGCCTTGCACCGGCCGCACTTGGCACCGACACCGGCGGTTCCATCCGCCAGCCGGCCGCCTTCTGTGGCATCACCGGCCTCAAGCCGACCTACGGTCGTGTCTCGCGTTACGGCATGATCGCCTATGCCTCCAGTCTCGATCAGGGCGGCCCGATGGCCCGCTCCGCCGAAGACTGCGCGCGCCTGATGAACGTGATCGCCGGCGCCGACCCGCGCGACTCCACCAGCGTGGTGCGTGGCGTGCCGGATTACGTCGAAGGGCTGGACTACAACCTCAAGGGCCTGAAGATCGGCCTGCCGAAGGAATACTTCGGCGAAGGCCTGTCCGAGGAAGTCGAAGCCTCCGTGCGTGCCGCGATCAAGGTCTTCGAGGATGCCGGTGCCAGCGTGCAGGAAATCTCGCTGCCGCATACCCACCTGGCCATCCCGACCTATTACGTGATCGCACCGGCCGAGGCCTCCTCCAACCTGTCGCGTTATGACGGCGTGCGCTTCGGCCATCGCTGCAAGGACCCACAGGACCTGGAAGACCTCTACAAGCGCACGCGCGAGGAAGGCTTCGGCGACGAGGTGAAGCGTCGCATCATCATCGGCACGCACACCCTGTCCGAAGGCTTCTTCGATGCCTACTACATCAAGGCCCAGAAGGTGCGTCGCCTGATCCGCCAGGACTTCCTCGATGCCTTCGACCAGGTCGATGTACTGATGGGCCCGGCGGCACCGACCCCGGCGTTCGATCTCGGCGCGCACAAGGACCCGCTGTCCATGTACCTGCAGGATCTCTACACCATCGCCATCAACCTGGCGGGCATTCCGGGCATCAGCGTGCCGGCCGGCCTGGCAGGCAAGCGCCCGGTGGGTCTGCAGATCCTCGGCCCGCACTTCGGTGAGCAGACCCTGCTGGGCGTCGCGCACCAGTTCCAGCAAATCACCGACTGGCACCGCCAGCGCCCGGAATTCGGACAGGAGCAAGCCTGATGCAATGGGAAGTCGTAATCGGGCTTGAGGTTCACGCTCAGCTCGCCACCCAGTCAAAGATCTTCTCCGGCTCTTCCACCACCTACGGTGCCGAGCCCAACACCCAGGCCAGCGCCGTGGATCTCGGCCTGCCGGGCACCCTGCCGGTGCTCAACGAGCAGGCCGTGGCCATGGCCGTGCGCTTCGGCCTCGCCGTCGATGCCGCCGTTGCCGGCCGTTCGGTGTTCGAGCGCAAGAACTACTTCTACCCGGATCTGCCCAAGGGCTACCAGACCAGCCAGATGGATCAGCCCATCGTCGGCCCTGGCGTGCTCGAGATCCTGCTGGAAGATGGCACGCGCAAGTCGATCCGCATCCACCACGCCCACCTCGAGGAAGATGCCGGCAAGTCGCTGCACGAAGACTTCCAGGGCATGACCGGTATCGACCTCAACCGTGCCGGCACGCCGCTGCTGGAAATCGTCTCCGAGCCGGACATGCGTTCCGCCAAGGAAGCGGTGGCCTACGTGAAGGCGATCCACGCCATCGTCACCTACCTGGGCATCTCCGACGGCAACATGGCCGAAGGTTCCCTGCGTTGCGACGTCAACGTCTCGGTGCGCCCCAAGGGCCAGGAAGCCTTCGGCACCCGCGCGGAGATAAAGAACGTCAACTCCTTCCGCTTCATCGAGCGCGCCATCCACTTCGAGGTGGAGCGTCAGATCGAGCTGATCGAGGACGGCGGCAAGGTCGTGCAGGAAACCCGCCTGTATGATCCGGACGCCGACGAGACGCGCAGCATGCGCACCAAGGAAGAAGCCAACGATTACCGCTACTTCCCGTGTCCGGACCTGCTGCCGGTGGAAGTGGACGAGGCCTACATCGAACACCTGCGCCAGACCCTGCCGGAACTGCCGGCCGAGAAACGCGCCCGTTTCGAAAGCGAACTGGGCCTGTCCGCCTATGACGCCAGCGTGCTGTCCGCCAGCCGCGAGATGGCCGACTTCTTCGAGGAAGTGAAGGATGTCTGCGGCGACGCCAAGCAGGCCGCCAACTGGGTGCAGGGCGAGCTGGCCGGTCGTCTCAACAAGGAAAACCTCGACATCACCGTCAGCCCGGTCTCCGCGGCCCAGTTGGGTGGCCTGATCAAGCGCATCGTCGATGAGACCATCAACGGCAAGGCCGCCAAGCAGGTGTTCGCCGCGCTGTGGGATGGCGAAGGCAAGAGTGCCGACGAGATCATCGAGTCGCGCGGTCTCAAGCAGGTCACCGACACCGGTGCCATCGAAGCCGTGGTCGATCAGGTGATCGCCGACAACCCGGCCCAGGTGACCCAGTATCAGGAAGCCGAGCCGGACAAGCGTGGCAAGATGATCGGCTTCTTCGTCGGTCAGGTGATGAAGGCCTCGCGCGGCACCGCCAATCCGCAACAGGTCAACAAGGTGCTGAAAGACAAGCTGGATAGCCTCAGCTGATCGCGTTGTCGATGATCAGGACAGCGCCGGCTCTGATGCCGATGCCCCTGATCTCGACCACCAGCACGTGAACGACGGCCAGTCGCGGAGCTCCGTGGCTGGCCGTCGTCGGTATGGAAGGGCTTGCCCCTCTCCTCAACTCGTCGCGACATGAAGGATGTTCTGATGGCAGATGATGTCGGTGCCCGCCTGCGGGCATTGCGTACCTTGCGTGGCATCTCGCAACGCGAGCTGGCCAAGCGCTGCGGTGTGACACACTCGAGCCTGTCACTGATCGAACAGGGCAAGGTCAGCCCGTCGGTGAGTTCACTGTCGAAGATTCTCGCCGCCATTCCCATGAGTGTCGGCGACTTCTTCACCATGGAGCTCGAGAACACCGCCAAGGTGTTCTACAGCGAGGAGGAGCTGATCAACGTCGGCAGCGGCGATGTCATCTTCAAGCTGGTGGGCGCCAAGCGGCGTGACCGCGCCCTGTCGTTCATGATCGAGACCTACCCGCCCGTCACTGACACCGGCCGCGAGATGATCACCCATCAGGGTGAGGAAGCGGGCGTGGTCATCGAGGGCGAGATAGAGATCACCATCGGTGGCGACACGCGGGTATTGAAGGCGGGCGACGCCTACTACTTCGATACCAACGTGCCGCACCGCTTCCGCAACATCGGCGATGTCGAGTGTCGCCTGGTCAGCTGCGCGACGCCGGCGCGGATGTTCTAGCCCTTGCGACGAAGGCAAGAAAAAGAGGCCACGCAATCGCGTGGCCTCTTTTTCTTCGCAAGCCCCTGAGTTCATGGGGACCCATACAGCTCATTTCATTTCATTTCAGTTCAGCGCATTCCAATTCAGCTCAGCTCGATCCAGACACTCTTGAGCTGGGTGTATTCCGCCAGCGAGTGATGTGACTTGTCACGGCCGTTGCCGGACTGCTTCACCCCACCGAAGGGCATGGTCTGATCGCCCCCCGCCCAGTTGTTGACGAAGACCTGACCGGATTCGAGACGATGCGTCACGCGCATGATGCGATCGATGTCCTGGCTCCACACCCCTGCCGCCAACCCGAAATCACTGTCATTGGCCAACGCCAGCGCTTCGTCTTCGGTCTCGAAGCCGAACACGGACAGCACCGGGCCGAAGATTTCCTCGCAGCCGATCGCCATCTGTGGCGTGACGCCATCGAAGACCACCGGACGAATGAAGAGTCCGGCCCCTTCGACCTCCTCACCGCCGGCGCGCAGTGCTGCGCCCTCCTCGACACCCTGACGGATATAGCCCATCACGCGCTCATATTGGGTGCTGTCGACCATCGCGCCCATGAAGCTTGCCGGGTCCAGCGGGTCGCCAGGCTGCATGCGCTCGGCAGCCGCCACTACCTTGGCGACGAAGGCATCGCGGATCGAGTTCTCCACCAGCAGACGGGAACCCGCGATACAGACCTCGCCCTGGTTGTAGAAGATGGCGGCAGCGGCACTTTCGGCGACACGATCCAGATTGGCGCAATCGGCGAAGACGATGTTGGGGCTCTTGCCGCCACACTCCAGGAACACCCGCTTCAGATTCGACTGCCCGGCATACTGCATCAATTGCTTGCCGACGGCGGTGGAGCCGGTGAAGGCCAGGCATTCGACGTCCATCGACAGCGCCAGTGCACGCCCGACGGTATGCCCGAAGCCCGGCAACACCTGGAAGACGCCGCTCGGGATACCGGCCTCACGCGCCAGCTGCGCCAGACGCAGCGCCGACAGCGGTGACTTCTCCGACGGTTTGAGGATGACGCTGTTGCCCGCCGCCAACGCCGGGGCGATCTTCCACGCCGTCATCATCAGCGGGAAGTTCCACGGCACGATGGAGGCCACCACGCCCAGCGGTTCGCGCAGCACCATGCCCAGCGCCTGCTGACCGGTCGGGGCGACCTCACCGTAAAGCTTGTCGATGGACTCGGCCTGGTGGCGGATCGAGCCGATCGCCCCGGCCATGTCGTTCAGCGCGCTGGTGACCGGCTTGCCCATGTCGAGGCTATCCAGCAACGCCAGCTCATCCTGATGGGCTTCCATCAGCTCGGCGAGTCTGAGCAACACCTGTTTGCGCCGGGTCGGGGCCATGCGCGACCAGACACCGCTCTTGAAGGCGGCACGCGCATGACGAATGGCGATCTCGGCATCGGCGCTGTCACAGCTGGCGACCATCGCCAGCCGCTCACCGGTGGCCGGGTTGAGGCTCTCGAAGGTCTCGCCGCTGACCGCCGGCACGAATTCGTCATTGATGAAGGCATTGCCTTGCAACTGCGGGGTCAGGCGGGCGGCCAGCGCCTGCCATTCGGCCAATGTCTGAGGACGGCTCATGATCAGGATTCCGAGGTCAGGAAAGAGGAAGGTTCAGAGGATGGAGCAGAGGAGAGTGAAGAAGGCAGCGAGGACGAGGGCGAAATGGCCTTCAGCGCAGCGGAAGAGCAAGCGGCGGCGTGACTCGCCAGCTGGCGCGCCGTTTCATCCAGTGCCGCGCGCGCCAGACTTACCAGCGCATCGATCTGCTCATGCGTGATCACCAGCGGCGGCGAGATGATCATGGTGTCACCCACCGAGCGCATCACCAGCCCCGTCTCGAAACAGATATCACGACACAGGTTGCCGACGGCCAGGCTGGTAGCGAAGCGCTCGCCACTGGCCTTGTCGGCCACCAGCTCCAGCGCCCCCATCAGGCCAAGCGAACGCGCCTCGCCGACCAGCGGGTGGTCTGCAAGCGTGGCCCAGCGACTGGCGAGATACGGCCCCAGGTCGTCACGCACCCGGGTGACGATATCCTCGCGCTGCATGATCTCGAGGGTCTTGAGCGCCACGGCGGCACACACCGGGTGCCCGGAATAGGTGAAGCCATGGAAGAACTCGCCGCCCTCTTCGATCAGCGTATCGGCGACCCTGTCGCCGACCAGCACACCACCGATCGGCAGGTAACCGGAGGACAACCCCTTGGCGATGGGCATCAGATCGGGCTTCAGGTCGTAATGCTGACTGCCGAACCATTCGCCGAGGCGACCGAAGCCGCAGATGACCTCATCCACCACCAGCAGGATGTCATATTTCGCCAGCACGGCCTTGATGGCAGGCCAGTAGCTGTCAGGCGGCATGATCGCACCGCCGGCACCCTGCACGGGCTCCGCCAGGAAGGCGGCCACATTGTCCGGGCCCAGTTCCTGGATGCGCGCATCCAGCGCCTCGGCACACAGTCGCCCGAAATCATCTCGGCTATGTGTTTCAGATGCCGGGCTTTCACTCCCCTTTCCACGACCTTCCGCGAACCAGTAAGGCTGGCGGATATGCGTTATGCCGGGCACACAGGGGCCGCCCTGGGCATGCATCGGTGCCATGCCGCCCAGGCTCATACCCGCGACGGTCGAGCCGTGATAGCCATTCTCGCGCGCGATGATCCACTGCTTTTCCGGCTTGCCCTTGAGCGCCCAGAACCGCCGAACCATGCGCAGCATGCTGTCGTTGGCTTCAGAGCCGGAGCCGGTGAAGAAGACATGATTGATATGCTCTGGCGCGAGACGACACAGCTCGGCCGCCAGCTCGATCGCCGGCGGGTGGGCGGTCTTGAAGAAGGTGTTGTAGTACGGCAGCTGCGTCATCTGCTGGCTGGCCGCCGCGACCAGTTCCGGCTGGTCATAACCGAGGTTCACGCACCACAGCCCCGCCATGCCATCGAGAATCCGCTGGCCATCGGCGTCATGGATATAGACGCCGCTGGCACCGGTGATGATTCGACTGCCCTGCTCGCCCAGCTGCTTGAAGTCGGTGAAGGGGTGCAGGTGGTGGCGCGCATCCAGCGCCTTCAGGCGTTCGCCAGCGTCATTCATTGCCATCTTCACGCCTCCTCGCGAGTCGGGTGACAGGTCGGCAAGGTGCCACCCTCGGCCTTGTCACGACAGGCCGCGGCAAAGCCTTCCAGAATCGCCTGATACAAGGCGTGCTCACGCGGCTTCCATTCCGGATGCCACTGCACCGCCAGCGTGAAGGACGCCGCACCACTGACCGAGACCGCCTCGATTAGCCCATCCGGGGCAACCGCTTCGATATTCAGGCCCTCACCAAGACGGGCGATCCCCTGCTGATGCAAGGAATTGACCTGCGCCTCGGGCGCGGCGTAAAGCCCTGCCAGCACTCCGCCGGGCGAGATGCTGATGGCATGCGATGGCGCGAACTGCGCCTCGAGATCGCCCTTGGGCTCACGATGATCCATCAGGCCTGCCACCTTCTGCACCGCCTGGTGCAAACTGCCGCCGAAGGCAACGTTCAGCTCCTGAAACCCTCGGCAGATCCCCAGCAGCGGCAGTCGCAACTCAAGCACCAGCGGCACCCAGCAGAGCACCGCAGCGTCGCGGGCCGGGTCTTCATAGGTGTTCTCCGGCGCGCTGGTCTCGCCGTAGCGTGAGGGGTGCATGTTGGAATAGCTGCCAGTCAGCAGCAGACCATCCAGGCGTGCCAGCAGGGCGCTGGCGGCGCCGGGCTCGACATTTTCCCAGACCGGAATGACCACCGGATCCAGTCCGAATTCACGCAGGGCGCTGACGTACTTGTCGGTCACCATATGCGCCGGATGACCTTCTACGGTGCGACGGCAGGCAATGACGCCCACCAGGGGACGAGGTGGCATGGGATCTCCTTTGAGGCGAACAAGCAGGCCTTGGATGATTGGTATGTTTTAATCAACATAGACTGAACGCCTTTCCTTGCCAACCCGACGAAACGACGATTTCACAAAAATCCATACAACACACTGTTTAAAAAGAATTTATCTCCATAACACCAAAGCCATCCAGCCACAAAAACCGTCAAGTGTTGTAAAATATTTGACAACAATGGCCATGATGGCGATATATAAACCACAACATCCCATGCCCACAGGTGATATCCATGTACAGCCTCCCCGTCGATGAGGCCAGAGAATTTCTGGACCGTCATCCGGAAATCGAGAACATCGATCTGCTGATCAGTGACATCAGCGGCATCCAGCGCGGCAAGCGAATCCCGCGCGAGAATCTGGAAAAGGCCTATGAGAATGGCATCAACCTGCCAGGCTCCGTCTTCGCACTGGATATCGCCGGCAACACCATCGAGGAAACCGGGCTGGGGCTCAGCAGCGGTGACAGTGATCAGGTCTGCCGCCCCATCCCCGGCACCTTGATGGCAGCCCCCTGGCTGCGCAACGGCAAGCAGGGGCAGCTGCTGATGAACATGCGTGATGACAAGGATGGCCCCTTCTTTGCCGACCCGCGCAATCAGCTGCAGAAACAGGTCGATATTCTTGCCGACATGGGCCTGACGGCGGTCGTCGCGCTGGAACTGGAGTTCTATCTGGTCGATCGCGAACGCGATGACCTGGGCATGGTGCAGCCGCCGTGCTCCCCGCTGACAGGCGAGCGCGCCAGCGAAAGCCAGCTCTATTCCATCGGCGAGCTGGATGAGTACGCCGACTTCCTCGACGAGATCCAGACTGCCGCGCGCATCCAACAGCTGCCGCTGGATACCGCGCTCAAGGAATGTGCGCCGGGCCAGTTCGAGATCAACCTGATCCATCTCGACGATGTCATGAAGGCCTGTGACAGCGCTGTCCTGCTCAAGCGTCTGATCAAGGGCGTCGCCCTGCGCCACGGCTTCGATGCCACCTTCATGGCCAAGCCGTATGGCGACGAGGCCGGCAACGGCATGCATGCGCACATGAGCCTGTTGGACCAGCACGGCAACAATGTCTTCGCCGCGCAGGACGAGAATCCGCTGGGCACCGAGACCCTGCGTCACGCCATCGGCGGCCTGCTGGAACTGATGCCCGCCTCGATGGCGCTGTTTGCGCCCAACCTGAATTCCTATCGCCGCTTTCAGCAGGGCCTGTACGTGCCGATGGCGCCGACCTGGGGCTTCGACAATCGCTCGGTCGCCATCCGTATCCCCTCCGGCCCCAACGAGGCACGTCGTCTCGAGCACCGCGTCGCCGGGGCCGACGTCAATCCCTACCTGCTGCTGGCCACCTTGCTGGCCTCGGTGATCCACGGCATCACGCATCAGGTCTCGCCGGGCGAGCCGGTCACCGGCAATGCCTATGACCAGTTCGAGCCGAGCCTGACCAACAGCTGGCCCGAGGCGCTGACGCTGCTGGAGGAAAGTGAAGCATTGGCCCACGCCTTCAGCGAGCGCTTCCTGAACGTCTTCATTGCTGGCCGTCGCGCGGAGCGTGAAGCGGCCATGCAGATCATCAGCCGTCTGGAATACGACTGGTACCTGCGCAACATCTGATCCACACCGACCTCTCCACCAACTCCAGGGCTCAGGACATGACAATCATAAAAACCGTCGCTGCCCGCGACTTCGTTGGTCACTCGCTGCATGGCCACGGCTTTGCAGACCGGCTCCCCGCAGAGCGCTGCTGCGCTGACCAACTCAGTACCGAGCAAGTCAGTACCGATCAAGTCAGTACCGAGCAAGTCAGCACCGAGCACTTCCTCGCTGCATGGGAGGCCCGGGCATGAATCAGGTCTCTCCCGTCCCTCCAGCGCCCCCGCACCCCTTCGCTCCCTCCGTCAGCGTCCGTGGCAAGGGGCGCAGTATTGCCATGTTCGGCGTCATCCTGGCACTGGTGCTGGGCATCACCTTTACCCATGAGGCCGGCACGCCGTTCGGCTGGATCAGCCTCGTGCCATCGCTGATCGTGCTGGTGGTCGCCATCGCGACCCATCGCACCCTGGAAGCCCTGGCCATCGGCGCGCTCGCGGGTCTGCTGATACTGCAGCCTGACGACTACATCGGAGAACTGGCCGATATCTCGCTGGGCGTGATGATGAACGAGACCATCGCCTGGCTGATTCTGGTCTGTGGGCTGATGGGCGGCTTCATCGCCATGATGGAGAAGTCCGGCTGCACGCTGAGTTTCAGCAACATGATCGGTCGCCTGCTCAAGACACGCCGTCAGTCGCTGATCGGCACCGTGATCCTCGGCATCCTCATCTTCATCGATGACTATCTGAATGCCCTGGCGACCCCGGCGGCGATGAAACGCCTGACGGACCGCTTCGGGGTCTCGCGTGAGAAGCTGGCCTATATCGTCGACTCGACTGCCGCGCCCATCTGCATTCTGGTGCCCCTCTCGACCTGGGCGGTGTACTTCTCCCAGCTGCTCGAGGAAGGCGGTGCCACCGAAAGCGGCATGTCGCTCTATATCCAGGCGATTCCCTACATGCTGTATGGCTGGATCGCGATGGCGCTGGCCATGCTGGTCGCCATTGGCCTGATGCCGGACATCGGACCGATGAAGGCCGCCGAGCGACGCGCCAAGGCCGGCCAGCCGATTCCTGACGGCGCCCCAGAGCCCCTGCTGGAAGCAGAAGCGCCGAAATCCAGCCCCTGGATCGGTCTGATGAACTTCGTGCTGCCAATGGCCGTGCTGATCGGCGCCAGCGCCTGGTTCGAGATCGACCTGCTCAAGGGCGTGATCGTCGCTACGCTGTTCACCATCCTGCTGTATCTCGCCCAGCGTCTGGTGTCGTTTTCCTCGCTGATGGACGCGGTGATGGACGGCTTTCGCACCATGATGCTGCCCCTGGCCATCGTGGCGGTCGGGTTCGTGCTGCGCGAGGTCAATGACCAGCTCGGCATGACCACCTTCATGATCGAGAGCCTGACACCCTACCTGACTCCGGCGATCCTGCCGGCCATCGTGTTCGTCAGCATGGCCGTCGTGGTCTTCGCGACCGGCTCCTCCTGGGGCGTGTTCGTGATCTCGATCCCGATCGTGATTCCCATCGCGCTGCACATGGATGCCTCGTTGCCGCTGATCGTCGGTGCCCTGCTGTCAGCCTCCAGCTTCGGTAGCCACGCCTGCTTCTTCTCAGACTCTTCGGTGCTGTCCTCACAGGGTTGCGGGGTCCAGCCGATGCAGCATGCGCTGACGCAACTGCCCTACACCTTGATCGGTGCGCTGGTCACGACGCTGGGCTTCCTGCTGATGGGGTTCTGGATCGCCGGCTGACCCAGCGCTCACGCCATGAATCGGCAAGACATGCACTGCGCCCCGCCTTCACAGGCGGGGCGCAGTGCGTTTCGGGCCAGGTCAGGCGTACTTTCCAGCCCATGAAAAAGCCGCCTCCCGATAAGGAAGGCGGCTTGGGGCATTCTGGAGAACAGGCTGATCAGATACCGAGCTTGTCGCGGGTCTGGTAGTACCAGGCACCCACGGCAGACAGCGGCACCCGCAGCATGCGGCCACCGGGGAACGGCAGGTGCGGCAGGCCGGCGAAGGCATCAAAGCGGCCATCACGGCCGGTCATCACCTCACTGATCAAGCGCCCAGCCAGATGGCTGCAGGTCACGCCATGCCCGGAATAGCCCTGGGCGTAGTAAACGTTGTCATTGAGCACGCCGAACTGAGGCAGACGATTGAGCGTCATCAGGAAGGTACCGCTCCAGGCGTAGTCGATCTTGACGTTGGCCAGTTGCGGGAAGGCCTTGAGCATCTTGGGGCGAATCAAGGCTTCGATATTGCTGGGGTCTTCGCCGCCATAGTTGACGCCGCCACCGAAGATGAGTCGGTTGTCACGGGTCAGGCGGTAGTAATCGAGCAGGTAATTGCAGTCTTCCACCGCCATGTTGTTGGGCAGCAGACTACGCGCCACATCCTCCGCCAGCGGTTCGGTGGTGATGATCTGGGTACCACAGGGCATCGACTTGCCTTCAAGCTCCGGCAGCACGCCATTGAGGTAGGCGTTGCCCGCCATCACGACGCGGTCGGCCCGCAGGATACCGCCCGCGGTCTTGAGCACGACGGGGCTGCCATGCTCGAGACTCAGCAGCGGGCTGTGCTCGAAGATCACGCCGCCCAGCGACTCGAAGGCTGCGGCTTCGCCCAACACCAGATTGAGCGGATGAATATGGCCACCGGAGTGATCGACCAGCGCGCCCGTATAGCCTTCGGCACTCACATCACGCTTGTAGGCATCGCCTTCCAGCAATTCGAGGCTGGTGTTGCCATAGCGCTCCCACAGCGCCTTGTGCTCCTTGAGCCCCTTGAGCTGACGCGCATTGCAGGCCGCGAACAGATTGCCTTCGCGCAGGTCACAATCGATGCCATAACCGGCGATACGCTCACGAATGATGCGGTTGCCTTCAAAGGCCATGTCGCCCAGCGCACGTGCCGTCTGGGCGCCGAAACGCTCCTCGATCACATCCATGTCGCGGCTGTAGCTGTTGACGATCTGCCCGCCATTGCGACCGGATGCGCCGTAACCCACGCGGGCGGCCTCCAGCACCATCACCTTGAGGCCCTGCTCGGCCAGGTGCAGCGCCGCCGAGATGCCGGTGAAGCCAGCCCCGACGACGCAGACATCACAGCTGACATCTCCCGCTAGCGGGGGCCGTTCGGGCGCGGCATTGGCTGAGGCGGCATACCAGGAGGCAGCATGTTCCAGGGGCAGAGAGGCACTCATGACAATTTCCTTGTGGTTATTTTAATCAACATGAAAGCACGATATCACGGATCATCGAGCCAATCACGCCGACTTTGACATGCAATAATCACCACAAGCAGCAACCTGCCAACACAGAGTGCACCACCTGAAACGCCGAGAGGCCGTGACGACTGTCACGACCTCTCGGCTCCCTCATGGGCTTGCCCCGCTGGGTGAGACATACAGTACTAGACACACAGGACATGTCCCGAAGGGCTAGACACGCAGCAGCAGGTGCTCCCGCTCCCACGAGCTGATGACCTGGAAGTACTCACGATGCTCGGCGCGCTTGACGGCCAGATAGCTCTTCACGAAGCGCTCGCCGAGAATATCCGCTAACGGCTTGCAGGAGTGCAGCGCATTCAGCGCCGGCCCGATATCGTCCGGCAGGCTGTTACCCCCCTCCCAGGCAGAGCCCACGGCCGGCGGACGCGGCTCGATCTGCGCCATCATGCCCAGATAGCCGCAGGCCAGCGAGGCAGCCATCACCAGATAGGGATTGGCGTCGGCGCCGGCCAGACGATTCTCGACCCGCGTCCCCTCGGCATCTGACACCGGCACCCGCAAGCCGACGGTGCGGTTGTCAAAGCCCCACTCCACGTTGATCGGTGCGGAGCCACTGGTCTCGCTGCGCATCAGGCGGCGATAGGAATTGACGTTGGGCGCGAAGAACGGCATCGCGGACGGCATGTAGGTCTGCAAGCCGCCGATGAAGTTGCGAAACAGGGTGCTGGCCCGCCCTTCATCATCCGCGAACAGGTTCCTGCCGGTCGCGACATCCACCAGGCTCTGATGGATATGCATCGAGCTGCCCGGCTGATAGGCCATCGGCTTGGCCATGAAGGTACCGTACATGCCGTGGCGCAATGCCGTCTCGCGCAGCGTGCGCTTGAACATCACGACCTGATCGGCCAGCGCCAGCGGGTCACCATGCTCGAAATTGACTTCCATCTGCCCGGCACCCTCTTCATGGATCAGGGTATCGAGATCCAGCCCCATGGCCTCGCAGTAGTCATACATCTCCTCGAAGAGCGGATCGAACTCATTGACCGCATCGATGGAATAGGACTGACGGCTGCTCTCCTGACGACCGCTGCGCCCGATGGGCGGCTCCAGCGGATAGTCGGAGTCCTTGTTGGTCTTGACGAGGTAGAACTCGGCTTCGGGGGCCACCACCGGCTTCCAGCCGCGTGCGGCATACAGTGCCAGCACTCGCTTGAGCACATAGCGCGGCGACAGCTCCACCGGATCACCATTGAGGTAATAGCAGTCATGGATGATCTGCGCGGTGGGGTCTTCCGCCCACGGCACCAGATAGACGGCACTGGTATCCGGGATCAGCTGCATGTCCTGCTCGGCCGGATTCCAGAAGCGGCTGTCTTCATCATCCGGATACCCGCCGGTGACGGTCTGGATGAAGATGGAGTCCGGCAGGCGCGGTCGCCCACCATTGAGGTACTTGCGCGCCGGCATGATCTTGCCCTTGAGAATGCCGGTCAGGTCGGTGACCAGACATTCCACCTCGGTGATGCCATGTGCCGTGAACCATTCCTGCAGCACGGCTTCGTCGTCTTCGCGACCAGTGGGTTCGTACTTCATGACACCTTCCTTGAACGCTACAGGGCAGGCCACGCGCTCGGCAGCCTGCTTCGATAGACCCGATTGCCAGCGCTCAGCGCGCCTTCACCTCGGACCACAGCTGCTGGAAGATCTGCAGCTGCTCGCCGGAGAGACTCGGTGAAAAACGCAGTCGCGCCATGTCCTCTTCGGAGGGCTGAATCGGTGGCTGAGTCAGCACCTCATCCAGATACGGCTCTGCCGCGGCATTGGGGCTGGCGTAGTAGTTGTAGTTGGAGAGCTGCGCGCCGACCCGGGCATCGAGAATGAAGTTGATGAAGGCATTCGCCAGCTCCGGGTGCGGCGCCCTGGCGGGAATCATCATCGAATCCACCCACTTCTCGGTGCCCTCTTCGGGAATGACGAACTTGATGTCAGAGAAGGAGTCCGGATTTTCCTCCCGGTAGAACACATAATCGCCATTGAATGAGAGCCCGGCATGCGTGACCTTGCGCGCCAGCTGCTGAAGCGCGGGCGTGCCGTCGGAGAAGCCGCTGAAATTGCCGCGATGCTTGGTCTCGATCAGCAACCTGGCGGCCTCGCGCCAGTCGTCGAGATCCGTGCAGTCATAGCCATGGCCGAGATAGGCGCAGGCGATGCCCATGCTGACCTGACCACCAGTCATCAAGCCGAACGGCCAGGCATCATTGACGGTCGGATCAAACACCATCGACCAGCTCTTGGGCGCTTCCTTGAAGGTGCTGGCGTTGTAGACAAGCCCGGTGACACCCCACTGATAGGGCGCGGCATAGTCGAGCCCCTCCCCCAGCACCGGATCACGGAACTGCTCGGCGAGATTGGCCAGATTCGGCACCTTGTCCTTGTCGAGCTTCTGCACCAGGCCCATCTCGATCAGGCGCGGTACGTAGTAGCTGGAGGGCACGATGATGTCGTACTGGGAGACACCTCCGGCATTCAACTTGGCGACCATTTCCGGCTGCGAGTTGTAGTAGTTCTCGACCACCTCGACGCCGAACTTCTCCTCGAAGGCGGTGATGATTTCCGGGTCCATGTACTGGGTCCAATTGAAGAGATACAGCTTCCTGTCTTCGGCCTGGACGCCACCGGCCAGCAACAGACTGGCGATGGCCGCAGCGAAACGCAGCGTGTCAGTTGTCATCGTGATGCTCCATGCGTGGCTTCGACTCAGACATCAATCAGAGCTCCTTCGGTTCAGAGCTCCCTCGGTTCAGCGCGACTGCACCTCAGACCACAGTTGCTGAAATACCTGCAGTTGCTGGCCGGAGAGACTCGGTGAGAAACGCAGGCGCGCCATGTCATCCTCAGAGGGCTGAATCGGTGGCTGAGTCAGCACCTCATCCAGATACGGCGCCGCGGCGGCGTTGGGGCTGGCGTAGTAGTTGTAGTTGGAGAGCTGCGCGCCGACCTTGGCATCCAGAATGAAGTTGATGAAGGCGTTCGCCAGCTCCGGGTGCGGTGCCTTGGCCGGAATCATCATCGAATCCACCCACTTCTCGGCACCTTCGTCAGGAATGACGAACTTGATGTCAGCGAAGGACTCCGGGTTTTCCTCCAGATAGAACAGATAGTCGCCGTTGTAGGACAACGCGCCATGGGTGACCTTGCGCGCCAGCTGCTGAAGCGCCGGCGTGCCATCGGAGAAGCCGCTGAAGTTGTCGCGGTGCTTGGTCTCGATCAGCAACTTGGCAGCTTCGCGCCAGTCATCCAGGTCGGTGCAGTCGTAGCCGTGCCCCAGATAGGCACAGGCAGACCCCATGCTGACCTGGCCGTCACCCATAAGGCTTAAGGGGTAATCGCCATTGACGGCGGGATCAAACAGCAAGGACCAGCTCTTGGGAGCGTCCTTGAAGGTGCTGGCGTTGTAGACCAGTCCCGTCACGCCCCACTGATAGGGAGCGGTATATTCGGCGCCCGGATCGAAATTCGGGTCACTGAACTGCTCGGCGACATTGGCCAGGTTCGGGACCTTGGCCTTGTCGATCTTCTGCACCAGGCCGGTTTCGATCAGACGCGGCACGTAATAGTTGGACGGCACGATGATGTCGTACTGGGAGACGCCGCCCGCGTTGAGCTTGGCCAGCATTTCCGGCAGCGAGTTGTAGTAGTTCTCGACTACCTCGACGCCGAACTTCTCCTCGAAGGCGGTGATGATTTCCGGATCCATGTACTGGGTCCAGTTGAAGAGATACAGCTTCTTGTCTTCGGCCTGGACGGCACCTGCCAGCAGCAGACTGCCGATGGCGACAGCGAAACGCAGCGTGTTGTTTGTCATTGTGATGCTCCGCTCAACGTGCTTGAGAAATGATGGGGTGTGCGTGATGAATGATCAGACCCGACGTCGGCAAGGACAGCAGTGTCAGACCGCCTGTGGATATTGCGCATGCTCACGACGCCGCACGCCGGCGCGACAGCACCAGACTCGTGAGCGCCGCCAGGGCGACCGCCGCCATCATCAACGTGGCGATGGCATTGATTTCAGGAGTCACGCCCTTGCGTATCGCGCTCCAGATGTAGATGGGCAAGGTGGCGCTCTCCGGTCCGGCGGTGAAGAAACTGATCACGAAATCATCCAGCGACAGCGTGAAGGAGAGCAGGAAGCCCGAGATCAATGCCGGCTTGAGTGTCGGCAACATGAAGAACTGCACGCGCTGCCGCGGTGTCGCGTAGAGGTCCTTGGCCGCCTCGAACAGCGTCGGGTCCAGCCCGACGAAGCGCGAGTAGACGATCAACGCCACGAACGGCACCTGGAAGGTGACATGTGCGATGGTCATGGTGGCCAGTCCTGGCGACAGCAGACCGGTCAGCTCATTGATCTTGACGAAGAAGGTCATTTCCGAGATCCCGAACACGATGTCCGGCAGCACGATGGGCAGATAGATCAGCACGATCAGCCAACCCAGCTTGCGGTGACGATGGCGATACATGCCATACCCGATCAGCGTGCCGATCATCAGCGCCAGCAATGACGACACCACCGCCAGCAGCAGCGAATTGCCCAGCGCCGACAGAATCGCGTCATTGCCCAGCAGGCGCCGATACCAGCGCAGCGACACGCCAGTGAAGCTGGCGGCACTGTTGGAGGCATTGAAGGAAAACAGCATCACCACGATCAGCGGCAGATACAGAAAACCGAGCGTCAGCCACCAGAAGCCCCGCAATCCCTTGTGAAAGCTCCCGCGCTTCATATCACCACCTCTTCACCGCCGCCCAGCCGCTTGCCGATGCGGCGCATGGCGTAGAGACCAATGAAAGTGGCGATCAGCATCAGGATCGCGCCCGCCGCACCCAGCGGCCAGTTGGCGCTGCCAGCGAACTGATTGGCGACCAGATTGCCCAGCATCATGCCCTTGCCGCCGCCCAGCAACTCCGGAATCACGTACATGCCGAAGGCCGGAATCGCCACCAGCACGACACCCGCCAACAGCCCCGGCAGCGTCTGGGGGAAGACCGCGTGCCAGAAGGCCTTGAGCGGCGAGGCGTAGAGGTCCTGCGCCGCCTCCACCAGTGATAGATTCAACTTCTCGAAGGCGGCGTACAGCGGCAGCACCATGAACGGCAGGAAGTTGTAGACCAGCCCCAGGGTGACCGCGAAATTGGACGGATAGAGCCCCATGTTGGGCGCGATCATGCCCATGGCTTCCGCCAGCTCCGCCAGCGGCGTGCCCGGCGCCAGCAGATTCATCCAGCCGAAGGTGCGAATGACCTGATTGGTCCAGGACGGTACCACCACCGCCAGCAGCATGATCGGCCGCCAGCGCTGGTCTGACTGCGAGATGTAATAGGCGATCGGATAGGCCACCAGCACCACCAGCACAGTGGAAAGCACGGTCTGCCACAGCGAGCGCCCCAGCGTCATCAGGTTGCCCGGGCTCCAGCCGAGAAAGCCCTGTCCGGCCAGCTGCTGAAACGAGGTCAATGACAACGGCATTTCCGGCAGCCCATAGGGGCCGTTGGTCATGAAGGCCACGCTCATCAGATAGAGACTGGGCAGCACCAGAAAGACGATGATCCACAGTGCACCGGGCGCGACCGTCAGCAACAGGTGGCGTGACTCGGCGACCACCGCGCGGCTGCGCGCGGTGGCCAGGGTTGCGTGATAGGCCATCGTCATTTCCCCAGCGTGATCAGGTCTTGCGCGGCGACCACCACATCGACCTGGTCGCCGACTTCCGGCAACTGGCCACCCCGGTTGTTGACCACCACCTGCACGCTGACACCCGCTACCTCGACACGATATTCGGCGTGGCTGCCGCGGTAGAGTCGCTCCTGCACTCGGCCCGGCAAGTGGTTCTCCAGCACGTCGTGACGCTCGAACTCGCTGGCGGGTCGCCGGCGCAGGTCCAGCGTCTCGGGACGCAACAGCAGCAGACTGCCAGTGCCCGGCGCCTGTGCGGTCAGTACGCCCAGCGGCGTGGTCAGTCGGATGGCGTCACTGCGGCTGTCATCGCGAGCCGTGACGTCGAACAGATTGGCATGGCCCATGAAGCGCGCCACGAAGGCATTGGCCGGACGCTCGTAGATCTCACGCGGCGAGCCCACCTGCTGGAGGCTGCCGCTGTCGAGCACCGCAATGCGGTCCGACATCACCATCGCTTCCTGCTGATCATGGGTGACGAAGACGAAGGTCATGCCCAGGCGCTTCTGCAGGCGCAGCAGCTCGATCTGGATCTGACTGCGCAGGCCGGCATCCAGCGCCGACAGCGGCTCATCCAGCAGTAGCACATCCGGCTCGCAGACCAGCGCCCGCGCCAGCGCGATGCGCTGACGCTGACCACCGGAGAGCTGGTCGACCCGGCGATCGATCAGGCTGCCCAGCTTGATGAACTCCGCCATCTCGGCAACCCTGGCCTCGCGCTCCCGGGGGGCGACACCGCGCATCTTCAGGCCGAATGCCAGGTTGTCGCGCACCGACAGATGCGGAAACAGCGCATAGGACTGGAAGACCGTGTTGACGCTGCGCTGATGCGGCGGCACCTCGGTGACATCCCGCCCGCCGATCACCACCTGACCTTCATCCAGCGCCTCGAGACCGGCCAGAATCCGCAGTAGTGTCGTCTTGCCACAGCCTGAAGGCCCCAGCAGCGTGAAGAACTCGCCGGGCTGGATGCTCAGGTCCACGCCATCCAGCGCCGCCACCTCATTGCCGAAGCGCTTGTGCAGCCCCTTGAGCTGGATGGAGGATGCCGCGCGTCGCGGCAGCGCGGGCTGATCCGCATTGGCGCCGTGGCTCTCGCCGACGCTCTCATTGACGGTATCACCAAGGTTCTCACCGGCGTTATCGTCGAAGCTCTCACCGACATGCTCACTGACGCTCTCGCTGGCGTGCGTGCCGCCAGGCGCCCGCGCGCCGGCAGGCTTTCTCGTCGTGTGCTGCTCGGGCGTACCAGCGTCCTTGCCATCCACCGCGCTCATCGCGCCTCCCTTGCGATTACTCACCAGTCGTTTCCAGCTCTTGGGCTGTCGGGGTGTTCAACAATGTCAAATGTGCAGCACCTTCATCATGGCCTCGGCCTAGAGCCGATCACGCAACGTGTAGAAGCTGGTCGCCAGGACCAGCAGAGGAGTTCGCAGCCAGCGCCCGCCCACGAAGGGACGGTGCGGCATGGCGGCAAAGATATCGAAACGTTCTGCCTGACCGGCGATGGTCTCGGCGACCAGCTTGCCCGCCAATCCTGCAAGCGACATGCCATGTCCCGAGTAGCCCTGGGCGTAATAGACATTCGGCGCGAGACGCCCGAAGTCCGGCGCGCGGTTCATGGTGATGGCCACGTCACCGCCCCAGCGGTAATCGATCGCCACGCCATCGAGCACCGGAAACAGGCGGCGAATCTTGCTGTCCATGCGCGCCTTGAGGCCACGCGGCTCCTGACCGGTATAGCTCACCTCACCGCCATACAGCAGGCGCCTGTCGGCAGAAAGACTGTAGTAGTCGAGCACGAAGTTGGCATCGGAAAGCGCGTCATCCTGCGGCAGGACCTGCGCGACCTGAGCCTCGCTGAGCGGTTCGGTGGCGACGATGTAATTGGCGACACGCATGATGCGCTCTTCCAGCGAGGCGACGAGGCCATTGAGGTAGGCATTGGTGGCCACGACCACGAATTCGGCGCTCACGCAGCCATGCTCGGTATGGATACGAGCACGCCGTGAGGTGCCATCGAGTGTATCGCCGCTCTGGCCGTGGTCGAGCTGACGCACCCGGCTCTGTTCGCAGAGCGTGACGCCGGCCTGCTGGGCAGCTCGCGCAAGTCCGAGGGTATAGTTGAGCGGATGCAGATGACCGCCCTCACCATCATGCAACGCGCCCGGATAGGCGTCGGTGACGACCCGCTCGCGCAGCGCATCGCCCTGCAGCCACTGCAGCGCGTGATAGTCGTAATCGCGTGCCATGCGCGCCTGGAACTCCTGCAGTTCGCGCACATGACGCGGCTTGACCGCGGCATGCAGGTAGCCCTGGGTGAAATCGCAGGGAATCTGATGCCGGGCAACCAGCTCGGCGGTCAGGCGCACGGACTCGCGGCTCATCTCCCAGATGGCGCGTGCCTGCTCGCGCCCCAGCGCCTTCTCGACCGTCGCGATATCGGTGCCGAGCCCCGGCAGGATCTGGCCGCCACTGCGCCCGGAGGCCCCGAAACCGATAGTCTGCGCTTCCAGCAGAATGACCGAATAGCCACGCTCGGCGAGATGCAGCGCAGCGGAGCAGCCCGTGACACCGCCGCCGATCACGCAGACATCGGCACGCTGCTCACCAGCTAGAGGCGGGCATGGGTCAAGCGTCACACGCTGGCTGGCCTGGTAGTAGGAATACAAGCCAGCACACTCGCTCTGCGTGCCTGATCTGAAGCCGCCCATGCACCTCCTCATCCGCTCTTGTTGAGTTTATTCACCATCGACTGGAATATTTTCGATATTTACCACACGTTTCGCTGGAATGCTGCATGTTGATTGCGCTGCATGGGAGAAATCTTCAACACCTCACGGCATTGGCGCACCCTGGTGGTGCGCACACGCGGCATGCGCAGCGCCGGCCGCTCCACCACAACATGCGACAAAAAAGCCCCGCCAGCCAGAAAGGCTGCGGGGCTTTTTAAAGATATGCTGTCCTGAAGACATGCGACTTGGAGATATACCGTCGATTTGACCGGCTACATCATGACGCTTGACCACACACCTGGCAGCCGGGGTCGCGCTTGAGGCCCATGCGTCGCCATTCACCGCTCAGGCCATCGAAGGTGGCCAGGCCGCGATGCACGCTGCCGGCACCGCTGATCAGCTTGAGCGCCTCCAATGCCTGGAAGGCGCCGATGATGCCGACCAGCGGCGCGATGACACCACTTTCAGCGCAGGTCAGCTCTTCATCGCCCAGCTCATCCGGCGGGTACAGACAGCCATAACACGGCGCCTGTGGCTCACGGCGATCGAACACCGCCAGCTGGCCGGAGAAGCGTATCGCGGCGCCGGACACCAGCGGCGTACCTGCCGTGACGCAGGCGGCGTTGATCGGGAAGCGTGAGCTGAAGCGATCAGTGCAATCGAGCACCACGTCTGCGGCGGCCACCTGCTCGGCCAGCGCCTCACCCTGCAGGCGCTCTGACAACGCGATCACCTCGGTATCAGGGTTGATCGCCAACAGCGAGGCGGCGAGTGATTGCGCCTTGGGCTGATCGATGTCGGCGTCACCATGGGCGATCTGGCGCTGCAGATTGGACAGCTCGACGCGGTCATCATCGGCCACCACCAGGGTGCCGATGCCCGCGGCTGCCAGATAGAGCGCTGCCGGGCAGCCCAGGCCACCCGCCCCGATCACCAGAACCCGCGCCGCCAACAGGCGCTGCTGCCCGGCGATGTCGACCTGAGGGAGCAGGATCTGGCGCGAGTAGCGCAGCAATTGCGAATCTTGCATGGGAGAAAAGCCGCCTATCGGTAAATGAAGTGAGAAGCCATGAGCCCTGCCTGGCAACAGCAGGGCTTGCCATTACTTGGCATCCAGCTCCTCGATATCGGGCACATGCAGCGAGAACTGCTCCTTGACCTCTTCCATCACCACATAACTCTTGGATTCCTTGACGCCGGGCAGCGTCAGCACCACATCGCCGAGCAGCTGACGATAGGCGGACATTTCCGGAATCCGGCACTTGAGGATGTAGTCGAACTGACCGGAGACCAGATGACATTCCTGGATCTGCGGCAGCTTGGAGACGGCGCGGCGGAACTCATCGAACACCGACGGCGACTGCGTCTCGAGACTGATCTCGACGAAGACCAACAGATTGGCCTTGAGCGCCTTGGGGTCGAGCACCGCCTTGTAACCGCGGATGACGCCGGCACGTTCGAGGCGTTTGACGCGCTCCAGGCACGGCGTGGTGGAAAGGCCGACTTCCGAGGCGAGGTCGACATAGGAGATACGGGCATTCTCTTGCAGGCAACGCAGAATCTTGAGGTCGATGCGGTCCAGAGAGCGTGATTTTGCTTTCATTGTAATAGTTTTCCCAGCAGGGTGACTTGCAGCAGGATCATCCGTGCTCCTAGCTTCCGTGCAGTCAGGCCGTCGGATAACAAGGGGGGTTATCAGATGACCATGCCAATCATGCAGGTTCATTACTATCATACCCGGCCAACAGGGAATACGCCTTCACTGGCGGTACTGTGACGAGGATTCCACGCAGACTCCACTGAAAACGGTGGAATGCACTACAGGGGTGCCAAGCGCGAGGATGTCAGCGGGGGCCACGCACGGGCGCCACTACACGGGCACCGCTAGACGGTGCCCGGCGAGCATCAGGCCAGCTTGCCCAGCGTGATGCGTTCGCGTCCGCCCAGGTCTTCCAGGGTCTCGACGTCGATGAAGCCGCCGGCACGCAATGCCTCGCGCACTTCATTGCCCTGGGTGAGACCATGCTCCAGCATCAGGTGGCCGCCTGCGGCCAGGTGCTGCGGCGCAGTGGCGATCAGATGCAGGAAGTCCGCCAGCCCTGCCTCGGCCGCGACCAGCGCCGAGCGCGGCTCGAAGCGCACATCGCCGAGCGCAAGATGTGGGTCATCATCGGCCAGATAAGGGGGGTTGGCGGTAATCAGCGCAAAGCCGCTCTCGGTGACGGCACTGAACCAGTCACTTTGGCGGAATTCGGCATTGGCGATCGCCAGACGCTCGGCATTGCCGCGGGCAAGCTGCACGGCTTCCTCGATGAGATCGACCCCCAGCACCTGCCACTGCGGGCGATGACGCGCAAAGGCCAGCGCGATGGCGCCGGTGCCGGTGCCGAGATCCAGCAGCTTGCCGCTGGTGGCCTCGGCCAGTTCCAGCGCGCACTCCACCATGACCTCGGTGTCCGGGCGCGGAATCAGCGTGGCCGGTGAACAGGCCAGCGTCAGGCCATAGAATTCACGCCGCCCGAGCAGATGCGCCACGGGATGGCCCTCGGCGCGACGCGCCAGCAGCGCCTCGAAACGTGCCACGCCCTCGGCGCCGGCCTCGCTCTCGAGATCCCGATCGCCCCAGGTGTAGAACCAGGTGCGCTCTCGTCCCATTACCTCGCCCAGCAGCAACTCGGCATCCAGACGCGGAGAATCGCTGCCCGCCTCGCTCAGACGGGCAGTCGCGGCTGCCAGGGTGACATCGATTCTCACCTTATTGCTCCTGCAGTGCGGTCAGCTGATCGGCCTGATATTCCACCACCAGCGGCTCGATCACTTCGTCCAGCTGGCCGGCGATCACTTCATTGAGCTTGTAGAGCGTCAGGTTGATACGGTGATCGGTCAGACGCCCCTGCGGGAAGTTGTAGGTGCGGATGCGCTCGGAGCGATCCCCGGAGCCGACCAGCTTGCGACGGGCATCGGAGGTGGCCTGTGCCTGGGTGTCCACCGCGGCCTGCTTGAGGCGCGCCGCCAGCAGTGACATGGCGCGCGCACGGTTCTTGTGCTGGCTGCGCTCATCCTGACACTCCACCACCACGCCGGTGGGCAGGTGGGTGATGCGAATCGCGGAATCGGTAGTGTTGACGTGCTGACCACCGGCACCGGAGCTGCGATAGGTATCCACGCGCAGATCGGCCGGATTGATGTCGACGTCACCGACTTCATCGGCCTCGGGCATCACCGCCACGGTGCAGGCCGAGGTATGGATACGCCCCTGGGATTCGGTGGCGGGCACGCGCTGCACGCGGTGCGCGCCGGACTCGAACTTGAGGCGCGAGTAGACGCCCTCGCCCTTCACGCGGGCGATGACTTCCTTGAAGCCGCCGTGCTCGCCGTGGCTGGCGCTGACGGTCTCGACCTTCCAGCCCTTGAGCTCGGCGTAGCGCGAGTACATCTTGAACAGGTCACCGGCGAACAGCGCCGCCTCGTCACCGCCCGTACCGGCGCGCACCTCGAGGAAGACGTTGGCGCCATCATCCGGGTCACGCGGAATCAGCAGCTGGGTGATCTCGGCTTCCAGCGTCTCGAGCGCCGCATCGGTATCGCGGACTTCCTCTCGCGCCATGTCGCGCATCTCGGGATCACTGTCCTCCGCCATCGCCAGCGCGGCGTCACGGTCTTCGTTCAGGCCGCGATGGCGGCGCCATGCCTCGATCAATGGCTCAAGCTCGGCATACTCCCGCGACAGGTCGCGGAACCTGGTCTGGTTCCCGATCACTTCGGGCTCCGACAACAGTGCGGAGATCTCCTCGAAGCGGTCATGGAAGGTGTCGAGCTTGGTGATGAGGCTGTCTTTCATGAAGGGTCCTGTGATGAATCAGCCGGCGCGAGCAGAAGCGTCTGGGCCGTCTGAAGAATATCCTGGCGATCGTCTCCCGAGGCCTGGCGCAGTGCCAGCGTCGGGTGATGCATGAAGCGATTGGCCAGCTGGCGTGCCAGCTGCGCGACCACTTCCTGGGGGTCGCGTCCCTGATCGAGCTCCGCCAGCGCCTGCGCCTCGCATTCGGCGCGCAGTTGCTCGCCATGGCTGCGGTAGCGCTTGATGACTTCGCCGCCACTACGCACCCGCTTGAGGTGCAACCAGGCGTTGACGCCCTGGCGAATCAACTCTTCTGCCTGGGCAGCGGCCAGCTCGCGGTGGCGACGATTCTCGTCGATCACTTCCTGCAGGTCATCGACCGTATAGAGGAAGACGTCGTCGAGGTCGCCGACTTGCGGCTCGATATCGCGCGGCACGGCGATGTCGACCATGAACACCGGCTTGTAGCGGCGCTTCTTGAGTGCGCGTTCCACCATGCCCTTGCCGAGAATCGGCAGCTGGGAAGCGGTGGAGGCTATCACGATATCGGCATTCTCGAGGGCATGCGGAATGCCTTCCAGGCCGATGGCGCTCCCGCCCAGCTCATCGGCCAGACGCTCGGCGCGCGACACGGTGCGGTTGGCGATGCACAGGTTGGCGATGCCCGCTTCCTTGAGATGGCGCGCGACGAGTTCGATGGTCTCGCCGGCACCGATCAACAAGGCATTGGCCCGCGAGAAATCATCGAAGATGTGGCTGGCCATGCTGACGGCGGCGTAGGCCACCGAGACGGGGTTCTCGCCGATACCGGTCTCGGTACGTACCTGCTTGGCGACCTGGAAGATATGCTGGAAGAGCTGCTCGAGCTCACCGCCCAGCCCCACCGAGTTGCGCGCGAACTGATAGGCGTCCTTGAGCTGGCCCAGAATCTGCGGCTCGCCCAGTACCATCGAGTCCAGCCCCACCGCGACACGGATCAGGTGGCGTACCGCCTCTTCTCCCAGGTGCTGATAGCTGCAACGCGACAGCTCCTCCACCGGCAGGCGATGAAAACGCCCCAGCCACTCGAGCACCGACTTGGCGCCATCGCTGGTCACGCAGTAGAGCTCGGTACGGTTGCAGGTCGACAGCACCGCCGCTTCGGAGACCGCCGGCAGGCGCTTCAATTCGCCCAGCGCGGCATCGAGCTGCGCAGGCGTGAAAGCAACGCGCTCGCGCACGTCAACGGCGGCGGTGCGGTGATTGATGCCAAGGGCAAGAAGGGTCATGGAGTCAGTCGTCAGGGTCTGGCCGGCAGGAATCGGCGTCAATGTCAGGCGGCTCTCGGTGCTGGCCTGCCGCGAGGCCAAGGCCAGGACAGCAGGTAATCCGCGCAGGCTCGGTGCCTTTACACCTGTCGACTCAATGGGGACAAAGGCGGCTGACATAAAGGCACACAGGGCTGCCGAAGCGGCTGAGATCGTAATATTAGCGCGCTCATTCTACCACAGCGTCTGGACCACGCGACCCCGCAGCATGTCGCAGCCGATGAGGATTTTCCATGATGCTGGCAGGCTATCGCTATCAGCCCGCGCGGCGTATCTGTCGCCATACGAGGCATCCGGTGGGTCATGCCACTTGCTTGCATCGGCAACGCTATCCCCGCTCGCCGCCAGCCGTTATGCTGCGAGACACGACGCCTTCGTCAGCGCCACGCTGCGCGCATGACCCGGCCTGCGGCTCGACCGCCCCGATCCCTCATCCTGCTCCCACTGACAAACGCGAGGTTGCATGCACGCTTCGACTGCCGCTGAACATAGCCCCCCGCACGCGCACACCACCCTTGATGCCCCCCGTCGCCCGCGCGCCGGGTGGAAGTCCTGCGTCGTGGGCGGATTGCTGCTGGGCTTGACCGGCTGTCAGTCGATGAGCGACTCCGCGCCCCTGATGGCGCAGCCCGACCCGCTGGCCACGGCGCCGCCCATCCAGCAGGGCCTGGATGCCGACAGCCTCAATCAGCTGCTGAGCGCCGAACTCGCCGGACAGCGCGGTGACTATCCCCGCGCCGCCAATGGCTATCTGGCCGCCAGCCGTCACTTCGATGACCCGGAACTGGCGCGCCGCGCCGTGCTCGCGGCTCGTTTCGCCGACAACCCGGCCCTGCTGGAGCGCGCCGCCGAACGCTGGCAGCAACTCGATGAGTCCGCCAGCGAGCCCGGCATCATCCGCGCCCGCCTGGCAGTCGAGCGAGGCGACTGGCAGGCCGCGCTCGAACAGCGCCTGATGCTCACCGCCAGTGGCGGCAATGGCAATCTGGCGACCCTGGCCGAGCAGGCGATCGATGCCGGTGCCGAGCTCGAACCCCTGCTGGCGATGCTGGAGGCGCATATCGCCCAGCATCCCGAGCAGCCGATGCCCGAGATTGCCGCGGCACTGTTCGAGGCAGCGCTGGGCGATGAGACAGCCGCGCGTGCACGCCTGGTGCGCCTGGAAAGCGCTCACGCCACATTGGCGGAGCTCTGGCTGGCGCGCAGCGAGATCGAACGCAGTGCGGGGCGTCTCGAGGCGGCGCGGCGCGCGGTGGCCCGAGGCCTTGAGATCGCTCCCGATGACAGCCGCCTGATCCTGAGCGCCGCGCAGACCGAACTGGCCAGCGGCGATCTGGACGCGGCACGCGAACGCATCGACAGCCTCATCACCCGCCACCCCAACGCGCCACGCCTGCGCCTGGCGCTGGCCAGCCTCTATCTTGATGCCGATTCCCCCGAGGACGCCCATCGCCTGCTGCTGCCGCTGCTTGATGAAGACCCGGTGCCGGACGCCGCCTACGCCCTGCTGGGGCTGGCCGCCGAGTCCAGCGGCGACGTCGACAACGCCATCCTTTACTACCGTCAGGTGCCGGACGGCGAGCGCTACATTTCCAGCCGCGCCCGTGCCGCCCAGTTGCTGGTCGAACATGAGCGCACGGACGAGGCCCGTCAGTTCCTGGCCGTGGAACGCCTGCGCCATCCGCGTCATGCCATGACGCTTCTCAGCTTCGAGATCGACCTGCTCGACTCCCAGGAGGCGCATGCCGAGGCTGATACCCTGCTGAGCAGCAGCATCACCACGCGCCGCAAGGCGCTTGCGCAAGCCATCGCCGCCCGGGAGACCGACACGCGCAACACGCTGGAAAGCGAGCTGGGCAGCCTGTTGTTCCTGCGCGGCATCCGCCGTCTGGAAGATGATCAGCTGGGCGGCATGGAAGAAGACCTGCGGGAAGTCATCGCGCTGGAACCCGACAACGCCAGCGCCTACAACGCGCTCGGCTACACCCTGCTGGTGGAGACGGACCGCCTCGAGGAAGCACTGGCCTTGATCGAGCGCGCCCATGCGCTGTCGCCCGACGACGCCGCCATTCTGGATAGCCTCGGCTGGGGCCGCTACCTGACCGACGACCTCGACAATGCGCTGGCACCGCTGGAAGCCGCCTGGGCCCAGCAGCAGGATGCCGAGATCGGCGCTCATCTCATCGAGGTGCTGTGGGCGCTGGGCCGCGAGGATGAAGCTCGTGGCCTGGCGGTAGAGCTGAGCGAGCGCTTTGAAGAAGCCAGCGAGCTCGAAGCCCTGTTCCAGCACATCCCCGAGCTGCGCCCGGTCGTCGACGCGCCCTGAAGGGCACTGCCACGCTCCCCGGCACTTTCTGCCCACTGGCGAGTCCATTATCCTGACCCGTCAGTGAGTGGAGTCTCACTCACCGTCACTCATCTTCTCGCCATCCGGAAGGCCTTCGCGTCATGATCACTTCTCCCCTGCCACTCCCCCTGCTGAGCCAGGCACCCCGTCTGCTCGGGCCAGCCCTGCTGGCCATGACACTGGTACTCAGCGGCTGCGCCAGCCAGATGGCCAGCGACAATGCCGGTGATCTGACGCGCAGCGACGGCGACTGGCAGCAACAGGACGCGCAACTTGCCGCCCTGACCCACTGGCAGCTGGCAGGCAAGGTCGGCATTCGCACTCCCGAGGAAGGCCACAGCGCCAACCTCGACTGGCAGCAGGACGGCGATGACTACCACATGCTGATCACCGGTCCGCTGGGTGCGGGGCGCACGACCCTGGTGCGCGACGCCGATGGTGTGCGCCTCTCCTCCTCCGAGGGTGACTTCGAGGCCCCGGATGCCGAGAGCCTGATGCTGGCGCAACTGGGCTGGTCATTGCCGCTGGGTGCCCTCGACAACTGGGTGCGCGGCGTACCGGCCGCTGGCGAGCATGACATCGAGACAGATGAGCTGGGCTTCCCGACCACCCTCTACCAGGACGGCTGGGAAGTGGACTATCAGGATTGGACCCGCGCCGAAGGCCTGTGGCTGCCGCGCAAGATGAAACTCTACTACGGCGACCTCACCGCCACTCTCATCGTCAACCAGTGGCAGGCGCTGTGATCGTGACACCTTCTCCTTCTTCCATGACGACACCGACAGCCGCATCGACCATGACTCTCACCCTGCCGGCTCCGGCCAAGCTCAATCGCATGCTGCATATCACGGGCCAGCGCGCCGATGGCTATCACGAGCTGCAGACGCTGTTCCAGTTTCTCGAGCACGGCGACAGCCTCAGCTTCACGCTGCGCGACGATGAGGCCATCCGCCTCTCGCCGCCTATTGAAGGCGTGCCCGAAGAGGCCAACCTGATCGTGCGCGCCGCGCGCCTGCTGCGAGAAACAGCACACGCGCAGGGCAAGATCGCGTCACCCACCGCATTGCCGGGTGTCGATATCACGCTGGAGAAAGTGCTACCGATGGGTGGCGGCCTGGGGGGCGGCAGCAGCGACGCCGCCACGACCCTGCTGGCACTGGACAGACTCTGGGGGCTCGAGCTTGGCGAAGACGCCCTTGCCGAGCTCGGCCTGTCGCTCGGCGCGGATGTGCCGGTGTTCGTGCGCGGCTTCGCCGCCTGGGCCGAAGGCATCGGTGAACGCCTGGTGGCAGCCCCGCTGGACACCCCATGGTTCGTGGTGATCCACCCCGGCGTCGAGGTCGCGACACCCGCCGTGTTCGGCCACCCGCAATTGACACGTTCCAGCCTCGCGATTAGTATGGCGCGCGCACTGCAGGGGGGCCGCAACGACTGTGAAGTCGTGGTGCGCACTTTGTACCCGGCAGTCGCCGACGCCCTGGACTGGCTGGACCAGTTCGGCACCGCCAGACTGACGGGCACCGGCGCCTGTGTGTTCTGTGCGTTTGACGACGCACGACAGGCCAGCGAGGTGCTGGGTCGACTCGAACTCGAGCGCCCGATGTGGCACGCCTTCTCGGCACGCGGTTGCAATATCTCCCCTCTACATGCCGCTCTGGCTTCGGCCTGAGCACAGCAACTGGTTGAAGTGAACGTTGCTGGGGTATCGCCAAGTGGTAAGGCACCGGTTTCTGGTACCGACATTCCCAGGTTCGAATCCTGGTACCCCAGCCAATCCTGGCCGTTCCCGGTCAACCCGGAATTCTCCACTCCCGAGATCCCACAAGACTCCAAAGGTGGCTGCGCGTGTCAAAACTGATGGTATTCGCGGGGAATGCCAATCCCGCTCTCGCCCGCAAGGTAGCTGAAGCCCTCGATACCCGCCTGGGCCATGCAACCGTCGGTCAGTTCAGCGATGGCGAGATTGCGGTAGAAATCAACGAAAACGTTCGCGGCAAGGACGTCTTCATCATGCAGTCCACCTGCGCACCGACCAACGACAACCTGATGGAGCTGATCCTGATGGTGGACGCGTTGCGTCGTGCGTCTGCGGCGCGTATCACTGCGGTCGTTCCCTACTTCGGTTACGCCCGTCAGGACCGCCGCGTGCGCTCTGCTCGCGTGCCGATCTCGGCGAAGGTGGTCGCGGACATGATGGTCAAGGCTGGCGTCAATCGCGTCATGACCATGGACCTGCATGCCGATCAGATCCAGGGCTTCTTCGATGTGCCGGTGGACAACGTCTACGGCTCACCGATCCTGCTCGACGACATCGAACGTCAGAACTATGACAACCTGATCGTCGTCTCCCCGGATGTGGGCGGCGTGGTACGTGCCCGTGCCATCGCCAAGCAGCTCAACTGCGAGCTGGCCATCATCGACAAGCGTCGTCCCCAGGCCAACCAGGCCCAGGTGATGAACATCATCGGTGATATCAAGGACCGCACCTGCGTGCTGGTCGATGACATGATCGATACCGCCGGCACCCTGTGCAAGGCGGGCGAGGCACTCAAGGATCATGGCGCCAACCGCGTCGTGGCCTATGCGTCCCACGCGATCCTGTCCGGCCCGGCGGTCGACAACATCACCAACTCCGTCCTCGACGAAGTGGTGGTTGCCGACACCATCCCGCTGTCCGACGCCGCGCGTCGTTCCGGCAAGATCCGCCAGCTGACAGTCGCTGGCCTGATCGCCGAGGCGATCCGTCGCGTCAGCAATGAAGAATCCGTCAGCGCCATGTTCCACTGAGTCCTGTCGGCGGGCCCTGCTCGCCGCTGCTCGAGGAAGAGGCACTGACAACGGCAGATGATCCGTCATCTGCCGACAAGCGGCCGGCCCGGAAATCTCCGGGCCGGCCTCATGGATCCGGTAGCGCTCTGGTCGCGGGGGCTACCGGATTCTCATTAGACCCTTGAGGTATCTGCAAAATGAAACTGTTCAAACTGAATGCTGAAGTTCGTGAAGACCTGGGGAAAGGTGCGAGCCGCCGCCTGCGTCGTACGAACGACTTCGTGCCGGCCATCATCTACGGTGCCGACCAGGCTCCGACTCCGGTCATGATCGACAAGCCGAGCCTGTACAAGGCGGTTGACGATGAGGCGTTCTACTCCTCCATCATCACCCTGAATGTTGCGGGCAAGACCGAGAAAGTCGTCATCCGTGACCTGCAGCGTCACCCGTTCAAGCCGCTGCTGACTCACGTCGACTTCCTGCGCATCGATCCGACCCACAAACTGACCATGAACGTGCCGCTGCACATCACTGGTCAGGAAGCCTGTGTCGGTGTCAAGGACCAGGACGGCGTCCTGCACGTCCTGGCGACTGACGTCGAAATCAGCTGCCTGCCGGAAGCCCTGCCGGAATACCTGGAGCTGGACGTGTCCAAGCTGGAAGTTGGCCACACCCTGCACCTGTCCGACATCGCTCTGCCGGAAGGCGCCGAGTCCGTTGCCCTGTCCCACGGTGCCGATCACGACACCGCTGTGGTCAACGTCACTCGTCCGAACATCTCTGCTGACGCAGAAGATGCTGCTGAAGGCGAAGAAGCACCTGCTGCAGAATAACGCAGCCTGATCAAGGAGCCAGACAGCGCATGTCACGAGTGAAAGCGATCATCGGCCTCGGTAACCCGGGGAACGAATACGAAGACACCCGTCACAATGCCGGCGTCTGGCTCCTTGACGCTCTTGCGCGCCACGGTCACACCACGTTGCGTCCGGAACGCAAGTTCCATGGCCAGTACGCGAAGGTCCACTTCGCCGGTCAGGATCTGCATTTGCTGTTCCCATCGACGTTCATGAATCGCAGCGGTCAGGCCGTGGCCGCATTGTGCAACTTCTACAAGCTCGCCCCGGATGAACTGCTCGTCGCCCACGATGAGCTGGACATCGACCCCGGCACCGCCCGCTACAAGCAGGGTGGCGGCCATGGCGGTCACAACGGGTTGCGCGATATCATCAGTGCACTGGGCAACGACAAGTCGTTCCATCGTGCCCGCATCGGCATCGGCCACCCCGGCAATGCCAAGCTGGTGACCAATTTCGTGCTCGGACGTCCCGGCAAGGCTGAACGCCAGGCCATCGACGACGCCATCGACGAAGTGGTGATGACCCTCCCCGACGCCATCAGTGGCGAATGGGCACGGGCCATGAATCGCCTGCATTCCTTCAAGAGCTGAACCTCTGCATCACCCGGTATCACCCCTCTCCGAATTTCGGTGATTCGCTCAGCGCATCACCTCGCTTGCGTGCGCGCGTCTCGCCACGCGATCAGCAGCAAAAGGCATCATTTGTCGCGCGACATGCGCCCAATGGATGACCTCGGCGGCATGAGGCCTTACACTTCCCGCCTGTCTTCATTCCGTGCCTGCCCACTCGTTTCCCCGCATGCCCAGTGCCTGTGCACTCAGAGCCTGCTGGTCGAGACGACTGCCAGTGCCACGCCCCATTCGATACGTCACACCAGGATCTAGCGCCATGGGTTTCAATTGCGGCATCGTCGGCCTGCCGAACGTCGGCAAGTCCACTCTCTTCAATGCACTGACCAAGTCTGGCATTGACGCCGAGAACTTCCCCTTCTGCACCATCGAGCCGAACACCGGTATCGTGCCGATGCCTGACCCTCGCCTGAACGCGCTGGCCGAGATCGTCAAGCCGGAGAAGGTGATTCCGACCACCATGGAATTCGTGGACATCGCGGGTCTGGTCGCGGGCGCTTCCAAGGGCGAAGGTCTGGGCAACAAGTTCCTGGCCAACATCCGCGAGACCGACGCCATCGCGCACGTGGTGCGTTGCTTCGAGGATGACAACGTCATCCACGTCGCCAACCACGTCGACCCGGCCGCCGACATCGAGACCATCAACATCGAGCTGGCCCTGGCCGATCTCGACAGCGTCGAGCGCAGCATCCAGCGTCTGGCCCGTGTCGCCAAGGGCGGCGACAAGGAAGCCATCGCCACCAAGGCCGTGCTGGAACGCATCCAGCCGCACCTGGCCGAAGGTCAGCCGCTGCGCAGCTTCGGTCTCAGCGATGACGACCTGAAGATCGTGCGTGGCTTCGGCTTCCTGACCCTCAAGCCGACCATGTACATCGCCAACGTCAGCGAGGAAGGCTTCGAGAACAATCCCTACCTCGATATCGTGCGCGGCATTGCCGCCAACGAAGGCGCCAGCGTCGTGCCTGTGTGCAACAAGATCGAAGCCGAGATCGCCGAGCTGGACGAGGAAGAGCGCGAGATGTTCCTCGACGAGCTGGGCATGGAAGAGCCGGGCCTGGACCGAGTCATCCGCGCCGGTTACGAGCTGCTGGGTCTGCAGACCTACTTCACCGCTGGCGTGAAGGAAGTGCGTGCCTGGACCGTCAAGATCGGCGCTACCGCACCGGAAGGCGCTGGCGTCATCCACACCGACTTCCAGAAAGGCTTCATCCGTGCCGAAGTCATCTCCTATGACGACTTCATCGCCTACAAGGGCGAGCAAGGCGCCAAGGATGCCGGCAAGTGGCGCCTGGAAGGCAAGGACTACATCCTCAAGGATGGCGACGTGGTGCACTACCGCTTCAATGTCTGATGGCTCACCGGTGCCCGGCGACGCCCGGGCCCAGCTGACGCCCTGACAGCCTGTCCTGACAGAACGCCCCTGATCTCTCACGAGGTCAGGGGCGTTCTGCGTTGTGGCGCGGAAAGCTGTTCAATCAGGGGCGCCGATCAAGGCGTGAAGATATCAACCAGCGGAGGGCTCAACCAGCGAAGGGCTCAGACCGTAGAGGGCTCTGCCAGCGGCACCTGCAGCCACTGCGCGGCCTGCCTGGCGAGCTGGTCCGCCAGTGACTGCGCCAGCCGCGAACGCCCCGCCTCGCGTCGCCACACGGCACTCAGCACCAGCTCACCCGCCTGGGGCAGCTGACGCGCGCTCAAGCCGCGCTCCGTAGTGGCGGCATGCGCCGTGAGTGCATCGACCACCGCCAACCCCTCCCCCGCCTGAACCAGCGCCGCCGCCAGTGGATAGGTCTGCACACGCGTCACGATGCGCGGTGAAGATGGCAAAGCGCTTGAAGCTTCCTGCGCCACACTCGCCAGCAGACCATCGAGTCGCCGCGCCAGCGGGTCGTGTGCTCCCAGCGCGATCAGGCGTTGACCGGCAAGCTCCGCCACCGTCATCGGCGCCTGCTGACAGTCCTGCGCCCAATACCCTGCGGGCGCGAGCACCAATAGCGGCATGCGCACCAGCGGACGCGTCATCAGCGCAGGATGCGTCGGCGCACTCAGCGTGAAGGCGATATCGACCTCATGCAGCAACAGGGCATCGACGATCTCGCGGGTATGCTGGGTCGCCAGCTCACAGCTGACTCGCGGCTGACGCCTGCGCCACTGACCCAGCGCCTGCGGCAGCAATTGCTGGGCGATGGCAGGCGTCGCCACCACCTTGAGCGTGCGCGCCTCGCCCTCACGCAAGCCATCGACCAGCCGCCTCACATCATCCAGCTGACCGAGCATTCCCTGACTGGCCGCTTCCAGCTTGCGCGCCTCCTCGGTGGGATGAAGCTGCCCTGCACTGCGCGTGAACAGCGTGATGCCCCACTGGCGCTCGACCTGCTGCAGCGCCTTGCTCGCCGCCGGTTGAGAGATATGCAGCAACCGCGCCGCGCCGGTCACGCTGCCGGCCTGCAGGACGGCGTGAAAGATCTCCAGGTCCCTGAGCCGCATGCGCTATCTCCCTGTCCGGTTGTCTAGAGGGCTTACTTGAGGGCGTACTTTAGCGCCTGCGCATCAGGTTACCCCATAACCTCGGGTTATGGCGCGGCACATCCTTTTCATTCGCCACTTACGCAAGCGACCGGCAAGCTCGAGCACGACACGACCTTCACGACCCGGGAGCCCAGCATGCAACGCCACGTGACCGTCATCGGAGGCGGCGTGATCGGCCTCGCCAGTGCCCACGCCCTGGTACGCGCCGGCCACTGCGTGACCCTGATCGACGCCCATGCCGAGGTCGCCAGCGAGACCAGCCACGCCAATGGCGGCCAGCTGAGCTATCGCTATGTGGCGCCATTGGCCGATAGCGGCGTACCCCGCCAGGCCATCAAGTGGCTTTTGGCAGGCAATGAGGCACCGCTGAAACTGCGCCCGAATCTGGACCCCGCACAATGGCGCTGGATGGCCCGCTTTGTGGCCGCCTGCAATCACCGCACTCATCAGACCAGCGCAGCGCAGATGCTCTCGCTGGCGCTGCACAGCCAGGCGATCATGAGCGAGTGGCGCACTCGAGATGCGCTCGGCGACTTCGCCTGGCAGCAGCGCGGCAAGCTGGTGATCCATCGTGACCCGATAGCGCTCGACAAGGCGGCCGCCGCGCGCGTCGCCCCGCAGGACCAACAGGTGCTCGATGCACGCCAATGCATCGCGCTGGAGCCCTCACTGGCCCATCAGCAAGCCCATCTGTCAGGCGCCATCTTCAGCGCCTCGGACGAGACCGCGGATTGCCATGCCTTCTGTCAGGCGCTGGAGCGCAAGCTGCAGGTCTCCGGGCGCTACACGCGCCTCGCCAACACGCGCGTCGCCGCGCTGAGCGCACGCAACGGGCGCATCGCGCAGCTCGAGCTCAGACACCTTGATGGCCGCCGAGAATGCCTCGCCGTCGAAGAGGTCGTCATCGCGGCCGGCAATCATGCCGCCGAGCTGGTGCGCCCCCTGGGCATTCGCCTGCCCCTGCAACCGCTCAAGGGCTACAGCCTCACCTTGGCGCTGACAGCTGACACCCCGGAGACGGCCGCGCCGCGCATCAGCGTCACCGACTCGGCACGCAAGGTGGTCTATGCCGACCTGGAGTCGTCGGCATCACGCCAGCTGCGCGTCGCGGCGATGGTGGATATCGGCCAGCGGGAACGCGACAGCTTCCACCCCGAACTGGATGAGCAGCGCATTGCCGCCCTGCGCAAGCTGGCCAGCGACACCTTCCCCGCAGCCGGCGATTTCGCGCAGGCCACTCCCTGGGCCGGACTGCGCCCCAGCACGCCCAAAGGGCCGCCGATCCTCGGCCGTCCCCGGCAAGCGAACAGCCCGGACAATCTGTGGCTGAACGTCGGTCATGGCAGCCTGGGTTTCACGCTGGCCTGCGCCAGTGGCGACCTCATCGCACGCGCCATCTCGCGAGAGGCTCTCCCCAGCTCTCTATCCGACAGCCTACCTGATGCCCTCGCTGCGCGGCCGGGACGCTAGCCTGATGAATTCCCTGCCACTTTTTCGCGCTGATGCGTTGACAACATCGCGGACAATCCGTAATATTCGCCTCCGTTGGACGGCTACATAGCTCAGCTGGTTAGAGCACATCACTCATAATGATGGGGTCCCCTGT
>NZ_JARWKS010000015.1:0-115637 GCF_029846405.1 Cobetia sp. 29-18-1 | reverse complement strand
TAATAGCCCGATATTACGCGCTGAGGGTCGCATCAATTGCTGAAAATGACAGTGGCTCCAAGCCGCGCCCGGGCGAGGTGTCGCTGGCGCATCATGGCGTGCTGTTTCTGGATGAGCTGGCGGAGTTCGACCGTGGCGTGCTGGAAGTGATGCGCGAGCCGCTGGAGAGTGGCCGTATCCTGATCTCACGCGCCAGCCATCAACGCCGTTTCCCGGCGCGCTTCCAGCTGGTCGCGGCGATGAACCCCTGCCCCTGCGGCTACCTCGGCGACAGCCGCCGCAATTGCAGCTGCACCCCGGCGCAGATCCAGCGCTATCAGGCGCGTCTGTCCGGCCCGTTGCTGGACCGTATCGACCTGCAGGTCGAGGTGCCGGGCCTGCCCGCCGAGGAGCTGACATCCGCCACCCCCGGCGAGGCCTCGGCCGTCGTGCGCGAACGAGTGCTGGCCGCTCGCGCGCGCCAATTGGCACGCGGCGGCCTGAATGCTCATCTGGATACCCACGCGCTGGAAGCCGCCTGTCAGCTGGAAGACGGCGAGCGCCAGTGGCTGGCCGGTGTGCTGTCACGCCTCAATCTCTCGGCGCGCGCCTATCACCGGGTGCTGCGTGTCGCGCTGACACTCAGTGATCTGATCGACCAGGACGGTGTGCAGCGGCCGCAGCTGATGGAGGCCATCGGCTATCGCCAGCTGGACCGCATGATGGGCAGGGACCCGGCTCGCCCGGGGGCAGGCGCCCAGCAGCGCAGCGCCTGATGCCGGCGGATCAGGATGTCAGCCCTGCTCGGGCTCAGTAGGAGGGGCTGTCCGCGCCGGGAATGCCCTCACGAATCAGACGTGAGAAGTCGCCGTCCGGATGCTCATCGGCGGCGATGGCGGCGGGATTGATCAGACTGCTGGCCTTGAGTTCCGCGAAGGGCGCAGCGTCACTCAGGGCGTCCTGGTCCGCGACATATTCCGGCAGATAACCGGAGAGCAGCAGACGGTAGTCCAGCGGCAGGCCGTCGGTCAGGCGCGTCATCATCGCGTAGACGAGGGTGGTGCAGTTGCTGGTGGCGGTGTTGTAGAAGCGTGGCTGAGTGCGCAATGTCTCGGCTTCGTCGACGTAGGCCAGCAACAGCTCGCGGATCATCTCGCGCGGCATCTGCACCCGATAGAGGTGTACCTGCTCGCCGCGCATGTTGCTGCGCACGCGGATGATGTCGCGTTCGTCGGCGGCGATCACCGCCAGTTCGTACTGCTTGAACATGCCGCCGAGGGTCGAGAACTGCTCGCTGCGCTCCTTGCGGATCTCCACCGAGAAGGCCAGGTAGCGGCCATCGGCAAAGCCGAAGCTGACCAGGGTGTGGGCGATCTGCGGGCCCATCCAGTGACTGGTCAGCAGGTCCACCGAGGTCAGCTCCTCCAGCGGATAGTCGCGGCTTTCCCAGCGCGGCGTGTAATCCTCGGCACTGTGCCACACGAAGTTGCGTACCTGCTCGAGATGCAGCACTTCACCCTTCGTGGCAGCCTCTGCCCTGGCGCTTGCCGGCGATGCCTCGTCCCGTGCTGGCGTGACCACCTGCCCCTCGATCAGATGCGCCACCTCCGGTGCCCAGTCGCGGTCCGCCCGTGGCGTGATGCTGGACCACCAGGCAAGGCTTGCGACCAGCAGCATCAGGTAGCTGCCCATCAGCCGCCAGCGAATCGCGCTGGCCTGCGGCCACCACAGGACAATCACGCACACGAGCCCCAGCACCGCCGCGAGAGCAGCCACGGTGGTGCGCAGCCCTTCCGGTCCTGGCAGGCGGAACCATAGTGCGGGCACCAGCCAGAGGCTCGCACCCACCACGGCGAGGCTGCTCAAGGCACGGGCCGCGAGGCTGACCAGCGTCATCGCGAGGCCCTCACGATAAATCGTTCATGAACGGCGCTCTTCGGCGATGGCCTGCTCGAGACGCGCCAGACGGCCCGGCACCAGGCTGTCCTCGAGTGTCGAGATGCGCAGGATGTGGCCAAGCGAAGGATGCGGAGAGCGAGTGATCAGCACGCCTTGAGCCATCAATTGCTGCTGCACCTGCGCTGCCAGTTCGGCGCTCTTGAGGCGCACGCAGAGGAAGTTGGTCGCGCTGGGCAGCACTTCCGCGCCCAGCGAGCGCAGATGCTCGGCGAGACGATCGCGACAGTCGATCACGCCGGCGACGTGCGCTGCCGCCTCTTCAGGGTGAGCCAGCAGCAGCTCACCTGCCGCCATTGCCGGGGCGCTGACCGCGAAGTGAATCCGCACCTTGGTCAGCATGGCGACATCGTCAGGCTCGGCGATCATGAAGCCGAGACGCAGGCCCGCCAGCCCATAGGCCTTGGAGAAGGTACGCAGGCGGAAGGTGCGTGCCATCGGCGCATGGTCGGCGTGGGCGGCGTCCGGGCGGAAGTCGTGATAGGCCTCATCCAGCAGCAGGCTGCAGTTCTCTGGCAGGGCGTCGCGCAGGGCGCGCACATCGGCGTCAGAATGCAGGTGGCCGCTGGGGTTATCGGGGTTGGCGAGATAGACGACGCGGGCATCATGCTGCCTTGCCGCGGCGAGCAGCGCCGCGAGGTCCGGTGCCAGTCGCGACGATGAGGCGTCATCCGCCGTGGCGAAGCTCTCGCTGTAGGGCACCTCGATGACCTCGGCACCCAGCCCGCGGGCGAAGTACGCCAGGGTCGGATAGGTGCCGGCGCTGGTGATCACGCGCTCGCCCGCACAGACGGTGGCGCGCATCACCAGTGCCAGCAGGCTGTCGGCACCGGCGTCGACCAGCAGGTTCTCGTAGGCGACCCCCAGGCGCTCAGCCAGTTGCTGGCGCAATTGCCAGGCATCGGCGTCGGCATAGCTGCGGCTCAGGTCGGCCAGGGCAGTGCCCAGCGCGCCGCCCAGCGTGTGGTGCGGCATGTCGAGCCCTTCGTTGGAGCCATACTGATACGGCAGCGCGTGTCCCAGTCTGCGTTCCAGCGCCTTGATGCCGGGGAACGGGTTATGCGGCCCATCCTGATAGAGGTGGGCAAGAAAGCGACGGGGACTGGCGGTGGTCATGTTG
The DNA here is from genome assembly GCF_029846405.1 of Cobetia sp. 29-18-1. Classification (NCBI taxonomy): domain Bacteria; kingdom Pseudomonadati; phylum Pseudomonadota; class Gammaproteobacteria; order Oceanospirillales; family Halomonadaceae; genus Cobetia; species Cobetia sp. 29-18-1. The sequence goes on along the minus strand of NZ_JARWKS010000015.1, from coordinate 112,582 downwards.
GCTCCGGAAAAGCAGAAAACGATAAAGGGTGTATCAGGGGTGGCGGGGACCTCGGCGCAGCAGGGCTCAGGGCTCACTGCTCAGGGCGCGGGGTGATTGCGCGCCAGCGACTCGAGGGCCGCCTGGTCGAAGGCGCCGCTCAGGGTGAAGGTGCGCGTCTCATTGCGCTCGGCACTGGCGCTGCGGACCAGTGTCAGCTGCAGCTGGTACGGCTGCAGCGTGCGGTCCGACAGGGTCAGTGCGGCGCCGCTGGCCTCGAGAGTGGTCTCGAGACGCCACTGGCGGCTATCGACGGCGGGGCGGTCAGTGCTCCAGTTGAGCACCTGAGGCCCGTTCTTGAGCGCCAGCAGTGCGCGGGTCAGCGCCTCGTTCAGCGCGCCCGGGTTGGCCTGCAGCGTGGCATCCACCTCGGGCGGCGCGAGCAGCAATACCTGTTGCTCGAGCGGGGGTGTCCAGGACTGCTCGGCGATCAGGCGCGCCGCGCTCTGGCCGAGACCATAGATGGGGTCGCGTTCGGCACGCGGCACCTGGTCCAGGCTCATGCAGCCCGCCAGCGTGGAGAGTAGCAGGGTCGCGGCCAGCATGCGCAGGCGATGCATGGCCATCATGCCGTGCGCCCCTGCTGCGGCAGGTCTGACGGGCGCTGCGACAGGGCATCGAGAAAGGCGTCCAGCTCGGCAAACAGCTCCTGACGAATCGGCTCGGCTTCATTGACCAGATGGTGCTGGGCCTCGGGATGGCGATAGATGCGCGCATTGGGGAACTTGCTGGCCAACACGCCGAGATTCCATTGCCAATCGACGGTGGTGTCCTGCTCGCCCTGCAGGATCAGGGTCGGCAGTGAGCAGGGAGGCAGGGCGCGCAGACGGGGAATCCACTCCCGCATCGCCGTCACCCACTTCACTGCGAGGCGATCGGCCTGCAGCGGATCATTGGTGCTGAGAAACTCGTAGAAGGCCACATCATTGGTATTCGCGCGGTACTTGCGCGGAATGGAGTCGATGAAGGGACGCGCCATGCTGTGCAGCCAGCGTGACTGCGACCAGCCCCACGGCCGCACCAGCGGTGCGAGCAGGGCGATTCCCTGCCAGCGCGATTCATCGCCGCGCATCAGGGCATCGGTGGCCAGCACCGAGCCGCCGGTGCTCTGGCCGATGCCGAACCACGGGTGCGGCGCCAGACTGTGGTCTTCCAGGTAATCCTGGAAGGCCTGCAGGCAGCCGACATAGTCGCCGAAGTCATCGATGGAGGCGGGCTCGCCGGATGACAGGCCATGGCCCGGCAGGTCCCACAAGGCGACCTGCCAGCCGTTGCGCAGCAGGTGCGCCAGCAGATGGCGATAGAGGGCGAGGTGATCGAAGTAGCCGTGGACCACGAAGACGGTGCCGCGCGGCTTGCGCGGTGTCCACAGCTGGGCCCACAGGCGAAAGCCCCCGGCCTCCAGGTGGCCGGCATGCACGGCGATGTCCTCGCTGCGCAGCGCATCGAGACCATAATGGCCCAGGTAACGCTCCAGTGGACTGGACGTCTGGCCCGGCAGCATGTCAGGCAGGCGGATAAAGGGGCCGTGGTCGAGCAGTTCACTGAAATCGGGCATGGTCATCTCCATAATGCTGCCATGCTAGCGGCTGGCGCGGCTGCGAGCTACACAAAGAACAGTGTTTCTTCACTGTTTTGCCCGCCTGTCGCCGAGCAACAACAGCGACGCGGAATCAACGCTGGGCGGGTAATCGGGCTCCATGAGCTTGTTCATTGGTCATAGCAGTCCTTTCGCCGGCCTCGCCATCGGGTATGGTGATGGGATTCGTCCCCGCCCGGCAGGTGACAGCGTCTTCCTGCCCGGCGCCTCGATGGCTCACGCTGGTCGGGCAGTCGCGCCTCAGCAGTCGCGTCAAACGCCGCGCCAGTGAGTGCCGTCTGGCGAAAATCCTTTTGAACACCACTGCTTGCAGTGTTGTCAGCCGTTGAGGGTTTCCAGCGATTCGTTTTCAGGGAGAGCAAACGCATGACCGACCGTATTCAACTTCAGCGCCTGGCCATCGACGCCAGCCTTCACCGCTTCATCGAGCAGGAAGCGCTGCCGGGCACAGGGATCGCGCCGGAGACCTTCTGGGCGGGTGTCGATTCACTGCTGCACGAGCTGGCACCGCGCAACCGCGAACTGCTGGCGACCCGCGAGCAGCTGCAGGGCGAGATCGATGCTTGGCACCGCGAGCATCCGGGCAAGGTAGACCTCGAGGCCTACAAGGCGTTTCTGCACAGGATCGGCTATCTGCTGCCGGAGCCGAATACGGTCGAAGCCAGCACCGCCTTCGTGGATAGCGAGATCTGCCAGCAGGCCGGCCCGCAGCTGGTGGTGCCGGTGATGAATGCCCGCTACGCCCTGAATGCCGCCAACGCGCGCTGGGGCTCCCTCTATGATGCGCTCTACGGCACCGACGCGATCAGCGAGGAAGATGGAGCCGAGCGTGGCAAGGACTACAACCCGGCGCGCGGCGCCAAGGTCGTCGCCTATGCGCGCCAGGTGCTGGATACCATCGCGCCGCTGGCCGGCGGCAGTCACCACGACAGCGAAGGCTACACGATTCGTGATGGTCATCTGCTGGTACGTGCCGGAGGACGTGACCTCAGCCTCAAGTCGCCGGAACGCTTCCTCGGTTATCGCGGCGACGAAAGCGCGCCGAGCGCGATCATCTTCGCCCACAACGGTCTGCACGCCGAGCTTGTGATCGATGCCGAGCACCCCATCGGCAAGACCGATCCCGCCAATGTCAGTGACCTGATCATGGAGGCCGCGCTCTCCACCATCATGGACTGCGAGGACTCGGTGGCCGCCGTCGATGCCGAAGACAAGGTGACGGTCTATCGCAACTGGCTGGGCCTGATGAAGGGCGACCTGACCGAGACGCTGGAGAAGAATGGCCGCAGCATGACGCGCAAGCTGAATGCGGACCGCGAATACACCGGCGCCGATGGCACCACGCGTGTGCTGCATGGTCGCTCGCTGATGCTGATTCGCAACGTCGGTCATCTGATGACCAACCCGGCCATCCTGCTCGAGGATGGCAGCGAAGCGCCGGAAGGCATCATGGATGCCATCTTCACCAGCCTGATCGCGCTGCACGACCTCAAGGGCGACAAGCAGGACCGCGGCGGCATCTGCAACTCGCGCACCGGCTCCGTCTACATCGTCAAGCCCAAGATGCATGGTCCCGAGGAGGTCGCCTTCGCCGATGAGCTGTTCGCGCGGGTCGAGCAGCTGCTGGGGCTGCCGGACTCCACGCTCAAGATGGGCATCATGGATGAGGAGCGCCGCACCACCGTCAACCTCAAGGCCTGCATCGCGGCCGCCAGTTCCCGCGTGGCCTTCATCAACACCGGCTTCCTGGACCGCACCGGTGACGAGATGCACACCTCGATGGAAGCCGGCCCGATGCTGCGCAAGGGCGACATGAAGGGCGCTGCCTGGATTCAGGCCTACGAGAAATGGAACGTGGATGTCGGCCTGGAATGTGGCCTGCGGGGTCGCGCCCAGATCGGCAAGGGCATGTGGGCCATGCCCGACCTGATGGCCGCGATGCTCGAGCAGAAGATCGGCCACCCGCGCGCCGGTGCCAACACCGCCTGGGTGCCGTCACCGACCGCCGCCGTGCTGCATGCGCTGCACTATCACCAGGTCTCGGTGAAGGACGTGCAGCATGATCTGCTCAGCCGTCCGCGTGCCAGCCTCGATGACCTGCTGACCATCCCGCTGGAGCTCGACCCCCAGTGGAGTGCCGAGGAAATCCAGGCCGAGCTGGACAACAATGCCCAGGGGATTCTCGGCTACGTGGTGCGCTGGATCGATCACGGCACCGGCTGCTCCAAGGTGCCGGACATCCATGATGTCGGCCTGATGGAAGACCGCGCCACGCTGCGCATCTCCAGCCAGCACATCGCCAACTGGCTGCATCACGGCATCGTCGACAGCGCTCAGGTGCAGGACACGCTGGAGCGCATGGCCGGCGTGGTGGACCGCCAGAATGCCGCGGACCCCAGCTATCAGGCGATGACGGATGACCTCGAGGGCTCCATCGCCTTCCAGGCCGCCTGCGAGCTGGTCTTTCAGGGTCGCGTGCAGCCGAGTGGCTACACCGAGCCGGTCCTGCATCGCCGTCGTCTCGAGAAAAAGCAGCAGGCGCGCTGATCGCAGGGCGGCTGACGACAGGAAACAGTGAACACGACAACGGCGACCCTGGGTCGCCGTTGTCGTCTGTCGCCTAGCAGGAATTGCCCGGCCACTATTTTGCCAGGCGCATGTTTCCCGAGGCCGCATTTGCCGCTAGCCTTGCCCCAGAAACCGCGTAACCGCGCGATCGGACCCAGTGTGTCGAGGAGAATGTCATGCCCGTGATGAGCGCCGCCGCCATCGAGGATTTCCTCGATGAAGTCTTCCCCCAGCGTCTGGGCACCATCGAGGCCGTCGGCGATCGCTGGGCGACCATGGGGTTGGCCATCGAGGACGAGCATCTGCGTCCCGGCAGCTGTGTGTCCGGGCCGACGATGATGGCGCTGGCGGATGTCTGCCTGTATGTCGCGATTCTCGGCGAGATCGGCCCGGAGCCGATGGCCGTCACCAGTGATCTCAGCATCCACTTCCTGCGTCGCGCGCGCGGCGACCGCGATCTGATGGCCACCGCGCGTATCCGCAAGCTGGGTCGGCGGCTGGCCGTTGGCGAGATCGAGCTTTTCAGCCACGGTGATACGGACCCGGTCGCCATCGTGACCGCGACCTATACCTTGCCGGACAGCGATGACTGACCCCGGGCGGGTCATGGGCAACGCCGTGGGCCAGTCCGCTACAGCTTGTTGATGTCCTTCTCTTCGCTGCCGCGCTGACGCCAGCCGGTGACGGCCAGGCTCAGCCAGCCGGCGATCAGCAGCAGGCCGCCGATGGGCGTGATGATGCCCAGCTGGGTGCGCGCCGTGGTCGCCAGGGCATACAGCGACCCCGAGAACATCAGGATGCCGGCGGCCCACAGCCCCAGCGTCAGCATCTGGCCGCGCAGCGGCTGCACCGAGCGCCAGGCGAGTACCCCGACCGCCGCCAGCACGTGCCACATCTGATAGCGTACGCCGGTCTCGAACACGCGCAGCATGTCCGCGCTCAGGGTGCCGCGCAGGCCATGACTGGCGAAGGCACCCAGCGCGACGGTGGACATGCCGGCCAGTCCCATGGCCAGCCACCAGTGGCGGGAGTGGGAGTCGTTGTGACGCATAGACAATAATTCCTTGAGGGCAGGTGGCGCGGCACGATGTGCCTACGCCTGTCCACGTAAAGCCGCTACAATAGCGGCCTCTTTTCGCGGGAGGACAGCATGCAGATACAGCTCAACGGTGAAGACCACGTGGTGACGGACGACACGACGATTGCCGCTCTGGTCGAGAGTCTCGGTCTCCAGGGCCGCCGACTGGCAGTGGAACGCAATGAAGACATCGTGCCACGTAGCGCGCACGCCGACACCCGTCTGCATGCCGGTGACCGCATCGAGATCGTCCATGCCATCGGTGGTGGCTGATCCGTCCTGTTTCCAGGATTGACACTTTTCACTACTCGCTCGCGCTCAGCGCGTTCACGTCCAGCTCGATGAGGTCATCATGACAGACAGTTCTGCCCCGACATTGAACACCCCCGTCACCCAGGTCGCCGGCGACAGCCCGTTGATCGTCGCCGGTCGCGAGTTCTCCTCGCGCCTGCTGGTCGGTACCGGCAAGTACAAGGACATGGACGAGACACGCTCCGCCATCGAGACGTCCGGCGCGGAAGTGGTCACCTTTGCGGTCCGCCGTACCAATCTGGGTCAGAACGCTGACGAGCCGAACCTGCTCGACGTGCTGTCACCGGATCGCTATACCTTCCTGCCCAACACCGCCGGTTGCTACAACGCGCGTGACGCGGTGCGTACCTGCAAGCTGGCCCGTGAACTGCTGGATGGCCACAACCTGGTCAAGCTGGAAGTGCTGGGCGATCAGGACACGCTGTATCCCAATATCGTCGAGACGCTCAAGGCCGCTGAAGAGCTGGTCGCCGATGGCTTCGACGTGATGGTGTATACCTCCGACGACCCCATCGTCGCGCGCCAGCTCGAGGAAATCGGCTGCTGCGCCATCATGCCGCTGGGCTCGCTGATCGGCTCCGGCCTCGGCATTCTCAACCCGCACACCCTATCGCTGATCATCGAGCGCGCCAATGTGCCGGTGCTGGTCGATGCTGGTCTGGGTACGGCGTCAGAAGCCGCCTTCGCCATGGAGCTGGGCTGTGATGGCGTGCTGATGAACAGCGCCATCGCCCACGCGCGCCAGCCGCTGTTGATGGCAGATGCCATGCGTCAGGCCGTGATTTCCGGCCGTGGCGCCTTCCTGGCCGGCCGCATGCCGACTCGCCTGACGGCACGTGCTTCCTCACCGGGCGCTGGCCTGATCACCGGCTGAGCCCTGAAACATTCGAATCCGATGCTCGCGCATCGTTCATGCAAAGACCAAGACGACCCCATGACTGACGAGACTTCCAAGCCGCAGGACGACACGTCCACTTCTGCTCCCGCTGACGATGCGCAGCAAGAGAGTGTGCAGAACGAGAGCGCGCAGCCCGAGAGCGTGCAGACCGAAAGCGCGCCAGCGACCCCTTCCGTTGCCGATGAAGCCGTCGCCCGCAAGCGTGGCATCAAGAGCTACGTGATTCGTGGTGGCCGCATGACCCAGGCCCAGACCCGTGGGCTCGAAGAGGTCTTCCCGCGCCTTGGCCTGCGTCACGAGCAGGGCGAGCTGGATCTCGAAGCGCTGTTCGGGCGTCGGGCGCCGCTGGTGATCGAAGTCGGCTTCGGCATGGGCAAGTCACTGTGTGAGCAGGCGCAGGCCAACCCGGACACCGACTTCATCGGCATCGAAGTGCACGCGCCGGGCGTCGGCAAGCTGCTGGATGATGTCGACAAGCTGGGCCTGACCAACCTGCGTGTCTATCGTCACGATGCGCTGGAAGTGCTGGCGGATTGCGTGCCGGCCGGTTGCGCCGACACCTTCCAGCTGTTCTTCCCGGACCCGTGGCCGAAGAAGAAGCACCACAAGCGTCGTATCGTTCAGCCGGCCTTCGTCGAGCTGGTGCGTCGCGTGCTCAAGCCGGGCGGCCACTTCCACATGGCCACCGACTGGGCCAACTACGCTGAAGCGATGGCGGAAGAGATGGCCGAAGCACCGGGCTTTGCCAACACCGCTCCGGCGGAAACCGCGCCCTACGTGCCGCGTCCGGACTTCCGTCCGCTGACCAAGTTCGAACAGCGCGGCGAGCGTCTCGGCCACGGCGTGTGGGACCTGATCTTCGTCAAGCAGGACTGATCAGCGCCTCGTGCGCAGTGGCGGCGTCTTCATGACGCTGCATCGCGGCCGCCTTCGGGTGGCCGCTTGCGTGTGAGGCCCATCGCCATGGTGCGGTTCTGCGTGCCAAGGCCATTTGCCTGCGTGGCGGTCTGTGCCGCTTGCCGTGTTTGCTGTCCCTTTCTTTCCTCGTCCCGAGAGTTGCTGACCATGACGACGCCTACCGCCGACTCGGCTGATCGCCCGACCATGACCCCCCTGACGGCCCTGACCTGTCCGCTGGATGCCCAGCCGCTGGTACGTGATGGCCAGAGCTGGTGCTGTGCCGACGGGCATCGCTTCGATATCGCACGCCAGGGGCATGTCAATCTGCTGCCGGTGCAGCGCAAGCGCAGCCTGGACCCCGGCGACAGCAAGGCGATGGTCAGTGCCCGTCAGCGCCTGTTCGCCCTCGGCGGCTATCAGCCGTTGGCGGCGGCCCTGGCCAGCCGTGTGCTGGCATTGGCGGCGGCCCAGACGTCTCAGGCGCCGCTGGCCGTGCTGGATGCCGGCTGCGGCGAAGGCTTCTATCTGCGACAGCTGGCGTGCGCTGCCGGCGAGCAGAATCTCTCGCTGTCGGCGGCGGGGCTGGATATCTCCAAGCACGCGGTGCTGGCCGCGGCGAAGCAGTCACGTGATGCCGCCTGGCTGGTGGGCACCAACGCCGCTCTGCCGCTGGAGGATGCGTGTGTGGATGTCGTCATCTGCGCCTTCGGCTTCCCTGTCTGGCAGGAATTCGCACGAGTCCTCAAGCCCGGTGGCCACGTCGTGTTGCTGGAAGCGGGGGGCGAGCATCTGCTGGCGTTGCGCAAGATTCTCTATCGCGAGCTGAAGCCCGCGCGTGGCGAGGCTGGACTGAGCGCTGCCGAGTCCGCTGGCTTCGCCATCAGTGGCGAGGTCGAGCATCTGCATGCGGGGCTGTCTTTGACCAGCAATGAGCAGATTCGGGACCTGCTGACCATGACCCCGCATCTGTATCGCGCCGAGCGTGATGGCCTGGCGCGTGCGGAAGCCATGACGGCGTTGGAGGTCGAATTGCATGCGGAGCTGAGGGTGTTCTCGCTCGAGGATGCACAAGATAAAGCTTAAATAGAAATTCTTCGCATTTGCCTTGCAAAAGCAAATGAGAATGATTATCTTGTCTGTGCGGTGTCCGGGCAGACATCGCAGGGCGCAAGCCCAGCCGTAGCGGCGGAGTCAGGCCCCCGCTACGGTGTTTCTCCTCATCAAGCTAGTCACGGTCTTGGGCATCCTCATCTGGGGATGCCCTTTTTGTTGTGCGCTGCGCATGCTTTGGGTGCTCAAGTCGCGTTTCGGATGTGCGGTCGACAGCTCGACAGCTCGACAGGAGCTCAGGTCGCCAGCCACAGGGGCAGGGTCAGCATCGCCAGCAGCGTCTGGGCGGTGATCAACGCCGCCATCAGCTCGGCATTGCCGCCCAGCTGGCGGGCCAGAATATAGGCGGAAGTCGCGGTGGGCAGCGCCGCGAACAGAATCGCCACATCGCGCGCCACTCCCTCGAGGCCGAACCACCGGCAGAGCACGACCACCAGTGCCGGCATCGCCAGCAGCTTCAGCAGGCTCGCCAGCCACGCCACGCTGCCACTGCTCACCAGTACACGCGGACGCAGCGCCACGCCCACCGCGACCAGGCCGAGCGGCAAGGCGGCGCGCCCCAGCAGGCTGATGGCGTCGCCACTCCAGCCCGGCAAGCCGATGCCGCTCAGGTTGAGCGCCGTGCCGGCCAGACACGCCAGCACCAGCGGATTGCGGGTCAGTGCCTTGAGCGAGCGCATCAGGCCGCCTTCGCCCAGGGTGCCTGCCCCGATGAAGGCCATCACGCACAGCAGGTTGGCGGCAGGCACCATCAGCGCCAGCGCCACGGCCGCGACGGTCGCCCCGGCACTGCCATGCAGCGCTGCTGCCCCGGCCACGCCGACATAGCTGTTGAAGCGGATGCTGCCCTGGAAGAGCGAGGTAAAGGAGGCGGCGTCGCCCATATGACGGCTCAGCCAGTCCGGCGCGTGACGCCAGCTCAGCCATAGCGCGGCGGCGAACAGCAGCATCGCGCCCAGCATCACGCTGGCCAGTGCCACGACCGGCACGCTGGCCATGTCGGCACGCGCCAGCGTGGACACCAGCATGGCGGGGAACAGCACGTAATAGATCAGGCGTTCCAGTTCGCTCCAGAAGCCTTCGCCGGGGAAGCGCTTCCACCCGAGTAGCGCCCCCGCGAGGATCAACAGGAAGAGGGGGCCGAGCGCCTGCTGTACACTTGCCATGCTGACTCCTTGTCGGGGCTGAGTGCGAATGCCTTGAGAGCGATGTGGCGTGCGCGTGACATGATGTCTCGCCTGCTGCCGCGGTGAGGCGGGCTGGTAAGCTTGTCATGACTCGCTCAGCGCTGCACTTGGACTCAGGTCTTGTTCGCCGGTCACGCGTTGCCGTCATGTCGTGGCTGAGCGCAGACCATTCCCATCACGTCACTTTCTTTCCCATTCGGGGCGCCTTGCCTGTCGATGCGCTGCCGGACCGTTGCCGGAACTGCCATGTATCGCGTAGAAGAAGACAATGCCCGCCCGCGGCTGCTCAATCTGCTGATCATCGTCACGCTGATCACCATCGTGGTCTCGCTGTATTACCTGATCGACTATTACCTGGTACGCGACGGCAGCAACGGCAAGGTGACCTGGTTTGCGCCCAATCAGTCCTGCGAGCTCAATCATGCCCCCTGTACTGCCGAGCTGGGCCGCTTCGGGCGTATTACCCTGGCGCTGGAGGGCGATATCAGTCCGCTGACGCCGCTGGGCATTCGCGTGATGACGGAAGGCGTCTCACCGGAGGGGGTCGAGGTGGACTTCATCGGCCGCCACATGGACATGGGCGTGAAGCGCAGCGTGCTGAATACCACCGATGCCCAGAGCCTCGAGCGCCAGCATTGGCAGGGGGAAGGGCAGCTGGGGTTCTGCAGCAGCGCGACCATGGCGTGGCGTGCGCAGGTGATCGTCACCACCGAGCGTGGCCGACTGGGCAGCTGGTTCGATTTCGATAGCCACCCGCAGGCCACCACGGCAGAGCAGCTCGAAAGCTCGGTCGATCAATTGTTTCGCAGTGATACCCGCCCGACGCATCAGGGCAGCTAGCCGCTGGCGCTGAGCCCGGCCGGCAGGGACGTCGTTTCAGGCAGAAGGCACCGGGAGGCAGGGATGGGCGCAGAGCGAAAGTCACAGGACGGGCAAGCAGGCACTCGCCGACAAGAGAGCCATCAGCTGGACAAGGGCGTCGCCAGACGCTGGTGGCTGCTGAGCGCCGTCGGCCTGGCGGCCGTGATCGGTGCCGGTGTCGCCTGGCAGCAGGCGCAGCGGGATCTGGCGCCAGTCGCGGGCATGCAGGCCTGGGCCAGTCTGGGCGGCCCCATCCAGCTCGAATCACAGCAGGGTGACTTCACGCTCGCGGAGGTGACGATGGGCGAGGCCGCAGACGCGCAGGCCACGCCGGTCGTCGCGCTCTACTTCGGCTATACCCAGTGCCCGGATGTCTGCCCGATGACGCTGGCGGCGCTGCGTCAGGTGATGTCTGAACTGCCACCGCAGGCGGCGGCGCGCGTGGTGCCGGTGATGGTCTCGCTGGACCCCGAGCGCGACACGCCTGCCCGGCTGGCCGAATACACCGGGCACTTCGGGCCGCGCTTTCAGGGCATCACCGGCAGTCAGGCGGCACTCGCCGATGTGGCGCGGCGCTATGGCGTCAGCTATCGGCGTGTCGAGGCACAGGACTCCGCGCTGGGTTACACCATCGATCATGGTGCCGCGCTCTATCTCGTCTCTGCTCAGGGACGCATCTACGATCGTATTCCTTTCACGCCGGGGCCGGCCGGTGTTCGCGCTGGCGTGACGCGTGTCCTGAGCGAGACCGCTGATTGAGCGCTGAGTGGCACCCGCTGATCGAGCCGCGTCTTGAGGCCTTTTTCAGCGGTGAAATACACATTGTCCACAAGTTGGCAAGCGCTCAAGGAAAATTTTGTGGATAATCATGACGCCTCGAACGCGCAACGCAGTGCCGTCAAGTGCTGATTTATAAAGGCTAGTAAAAACAAACTGTTACGCGATATCGACTAAAAATATCAAGTCAGTGGTTGCTTTGCGTTCAACCAGCATCACTGCCGCGACAGGCACCGGAAAGGCCGGTTGTCAACCTGTGGTCAATAGCTTCCCCACAGATTTATCCACAGGCTGGCGGCGTCCGCATCGGGCCTTCTGGAGGGGAGAATCAGCGGACATCAGCCATTGCCGTAGTGATGGCATGCCCCGTTGTCCTGTGCGCAGCATGCGCTTGGATGAGCTTGCCGATAGCCCTCATCCAGCCTTGCCAGAAACGCAAAGAGCCGCCCGATGGGCGGCTCTTTCGTTGCTACCGGCAGCAGTGCTTGCCGGTTACCAGCAGGGGAGGCTCACGCCGCCATTACTGCTTGGCGTCGGCCTTGGTCACGTCGAGCAGCTCGACCTTGAAGGTCAGCGTCTCGTTCGGGCCGATCGGGCCGCCGGTGCCAGCCTTGCCGTAGGCAAGCTCAGCCGGGACGTAGAGCATCCAGGTATCGCCGACGCTCATTTCCTGCAGTGCTTCCTGCCAACCCTTGATGACCTGGTTGACCTTGAAGCTGACCGGCTCGCCACGCTGGTAGGAGCTGTCGAAGACGGTGCCGTCCAGCAGCTTGCCTTCGTAGTTCACCTTGACGGTATCTTCAGCGGACGGGGTCGCGCCGTCACCGGATTCCAGCACCTTGTACTGCAGGCCGGAATCCAGTGTCTTCACGCCGTCCTTCTTGGCGTTGTCGGCGAGGAACTTGTCACCCTCTGCCTTGTTGTCGGTCGCTTCCTGCTCAACCATCTTCTTCTGCTCTTCCATCTTCTTCTGCTGGAAGCGGGAAAGCGAATCCGCGATTTCCTGGTCGCTCATCTTCATGTCGCCCTTGGCGTAGACATCACGCACGGCTTGCGTGAAGGCGTCGAGATCCAGATCGGTGATGTCCTGGGAGAGGCTCTTGCCCAGAGTTGCACCGATGCCATAGCTGAGCTGTGCCTGCTCGTCTGCGAGGCTGTCATCGGCGGCAAAGCTGAACGGGGTGACCAGGAGGGCGCCGAGCGCGACGGCACTGACCAGCTGTTTCATGAAAACTCCTTCAGGATGGAATGGGCCTGAGACGGGCCCGAAACACGCAATTGGCACTGAGGCGGCATGGCCTGCCTCGGGCACTAGTGTTACTCCGACTCTACCAGCCGCGTACAAGTTCCGCATCTCGCTGGCGTTGTCAGGCGCCGGCGGGCACGCGGGCCAGTGCCAGCCGGCGCAGGGCACGTGCCGATGGGTGGTCCCCCAGGGTGAGCGTCGTCTTGCCGCTCAGCAGGGCCAGCGATTGCTGAAAGGCCTGCAGCGGGTCCGCGACATGCGCGAAGGGCGCCCGCAGGCCGGTCGCGCCTTCGGCTGACGACAGCGCAGGACTCAGCCCTTCCAGCTGGGCGAGGGTTTCCTGCTCGGCGGAAAGCTCGCAGGCCTTGAGCTGCTGATAGAGGCGTTCCAGGCGTTGCACCGCGGCCGGGTCCTGGGTCGCGGGCAGCGTCGTCAGCTCCTGCTTCAGCTGGCGGCGCCGCTCGCGCAGCATGCCGGTCATCCAACCCTGCCAGTCGCGCACATCTTCCAGCAGGCGAGTGGGCGAGGCGGCCAGGGCGATGCCGTGGGCGGACAGCCAGTGAATCCACAGCAGCTCGCAGACATCGAGGCCCGCCTCGTCCTGCAGCAGCAGGCAGGTGCTCATCATGTCCGGCGTCGGCTGAGGGTTGCCCGCAGAGCCGACCTCGCCGGGCAGGGCATACAGAGACAGCGCGTAGTCCCATAATCCGATAGAATATGCGCCCATCAAGTCGGCCTCTTCGTGTGTCACGGATGATGTCTCTTCATGTGCCACCGATGATGTCTCTTCATGTGTCACGGATGATGTCTCTTCACGAGTCGCGCCCAGCAGCTTGCTGAGTCGTAGCGCTCGTGTCGGTGGCGGTGAACGGGAGCCCGACGTCCCCCGTATTTTCTGATCGAGGTTGTCATGATTGCACTGCGCCAGCTCGCCCTGCAACGCGGCGGAGCACCGCTGATCGACGAAGCGGACCTGACGCTGCATGCCGGTCACAAGGCCGGTATCGTCGGTCCCAACGGCGCCGGCAAGTCGAGCCTGTTCGGCCTGATCCTCGGCGAGTTGACGCCCGACAGCGGCACGGTATCGCTGGCCGGTGGCGTGCGTGTCGCGCACATGGCGCAGGAAATCGATGCGCTGGAGCGCCCTATCGTCGACTACGTCATGGACGGAGACCACGCGCTGCGCGAGACCGAGCGCGCCCTGGCGGCCGCCGAAGAGAGCGGCGAGCACCAGCGTCAGGCCGAGCTGCACGCCCACTTCGACACCCTCGATGGCTACACCGCGCGGGCACGTGCCGAGCAGCTGCTGGTCGGCCTCGGCTTCAGCCAGGCGCAGCTCAGTCAGCCGCTGGCGGCCTTCTCGGGTGGCTGGCGCATGCGTGCCAATCTGGCGCGCACCCTGTTCACGCCCTCTGACCTGCTGCTGCTGGATGAGCCGACCAACCACCTGGATCTCGATGCGTTGCTGTGGCTGGAGCAATGGCTGGCGCGTTATCCCGGCGCGCTGCTGCTGATCTCCCACGACCGCGACTTCCTCGATGCGGTGTGTGATCACATCATCCACTTCGATCGCCGCAAGCTGGTGGTCTACAAGGGCAACTACAGCCGCTTCGAGCGCACGCGTTCCGAGCGCCTGGTGCGCGAGCAGGTCGAGCACGAGAAGACCATGGCGCGGCGCGCCGAGATCGAGGATTTCGTGCGCCGCTTCAAGGCCAAGGCCACCAAGGCGCGTCAGGCCCAGAGTCGCATGAAGATGCTGGAGCGCATGGAAGAGACGGCGGCGGTCAAGGCCGATTCCCCGTTCCACTTCACCATCCCGTGCTCCGACAAGATCTCGCATCCGCTGCTGGGGCTGGACCGCGCGGTGATCGGCTATCCCGGTCAGCCGCCGCAGCTCTCCGGGGTGCGCTTCTCGCTGCTGCCGGGGCAGCGCATCGGTCTGCTCGGCCCCAACGGCGCCGGCAAGTCGACGCTGATCAAGGCGCTCACCGGCGAGCTTGCGCTGGTCGAGGGCCAGCGGACCGCCGGCGAGCATCTGGCCATCGGCTACTTCGCCCAGCATCAGGTGGACGGGCTCGACCTGTCCTCGACGCCCTTCAATCATGTGCTGCGCCTGTCACCGTCGGCGGGTGAGCTGGAGATCCGCACCTTCCTCGGCAGCTTCGGCTTCCACGGCGATGAGGTCTACGCCACGGTGGAGTCGTTCTCCGGTGGCGAGAAGGCGCGTCTGGCGCTGTCGCTGATCGCGTGGCAGAAGCCCAATCTACTGCTGCTGGATGAGCCGACCAACCACCTGGACCTCGACATGCGCGAGGCGCTCACCGATGCACTGGCGACCTTCGAGGGCACCGTGATTCTGGTCTCCCACGACCGCCACCTGCTGCGTGCCTGCGTCGATGAATTCTGGTGCATCGCCGATGGTCGCGTGACGCCCTTCGATGGTGACCTGGATGACTACCGTGCCTGGCTCAAGGCGCGGGTCGAGGGCGAGCGGCGGGAAGCGCGCGCCCAGAAGGATGCCGATGCGGGGACTGACAGCACGCGCACGCCGGACCGCAAGGAGGCGCGCCGTCAGGCGGCTGAACTGCGCGAGAAGCTGCGTCCGCTCAAGAAGGTCAGCGACAAGGCCGAGCAGAAGATGAGCAAGGCGCAGGGCGAGCTGGACAAGATCGAGGAAGCGCTGGGCGATGCCACGCTCTACGAGGCGGACCGCAAGGCGGAGCTGACCAAATTGCTGGCCAGCCAGGGCGAGATCAAGAGTCGCCTCGATGAGGCCGAAGCCGAATGGTTCGAGGCTCAGGAAGCGCTGGAAGAGATGGAAGCCCAGCTCAAGGCGGCGGACTAGGTCATGCGGCTGGACCGCTGGCTGACACGTCAGCCACAGCTCAACCGTCGTCATGCGCTCTCGGCGCTGGCGGCGGGGCGCGTGCGGGTCAACGGCGCGACGATCAGCGACCCGCTGCATGAGGTCGGCCCCTTCGATGACATCCACCTGTCAGCGAGTGACGCGACCGTCTGCCTGCAGATCGCGCGGCGTCCGCGTCATATCCTGCTCAACAAGCCTGCCGGGGTCGTGACGGCCTGTCATGACCCCGAACACCCCACCGTGATCGATGTGCTGCGTGACACGCTGAATGCACGCGGCGAGGACAGCGGCTGGCTGGCCGAGATCCATCATGTCGGTCGTCTCGACCGTGCGACGACCGGTGCCCTGCTGCTGACCAACGACGGCGATGTCTCGGCGCGCATCAGCGATGCGGGGCTCGAGGGTCCCGCCAAGCGCTATCGCATGGGGCTGGAGCGGCCCCTGACGGAGGCCGAACAGGAAAGCGCCATCGCACAGGTTCGCCAGGGGGTGCTGCTCGAACATGATCCGCGCCCGACACTGCCGGCAAAGCTTGCGTTTCTCACCGCGAACCAGGCACGCCTGACGCTGCACGAGGGACGCCATCACCACGTCAAGCGACTGTGGCGTAGCTTGGGCAATCGCGTGGTGTGGCTGCACCGTGAGTCGGTGGCGGGCTTGAGTCTCGAGGGGCTGGTGCCGGGGGAGTGGCGCGAGCTTACCCGCGAGGAGTGTTCACGGCTGGGGGCCGCGCAGCCTCGCGGGTGAGGCCACCCGGCGGGTGGCGTCTTGCCGACACCGGGTTATCCACACCCGCCTGGTGCGCCGCCAGCGCGTGACGGCTGCGATGGGGTGTGGATAGATCGTTCTGAATCGTCGTCAGCGCTGCTCAGCTGCCGGTCGCCTGACTGGGCAGGTCCTCTGCCGTGATGCTCGCCTGGTCATCGTCGACGGGGCTGGCATCAGGCGTCGACAGGCTGACCAGCTCGCCCTCGGCGTTGCGCGTGAAGTTGCGCACGATGACCCCGATATCCTCCGGCAGCGGCGCAAACTGGCTGCAGCGGCTCAGCACTTCCTGCATGTCCTGATAGCCACTGTCGCGACGCGAGTCGATGGTCGCGCGCGAGAAGTCGATATCCTTCAGTGAGGTCTCGCCCGGGCGCGCCGAGGCCAGCAGACGCACCACGTTGATCGAGGGCTGCTGGGTCATGGCGAGGATGCGCTGGATCTTCGGCGACTGGCGCAGCTCTTCCGGCAGATGGTCGGCGAGATTCTCGATTCCCATGCGCAGCGCCTGATTCTCTTCCAGCAGATTGAGGTGCTCGCCGGCACGGCTGGAATACTGGATGTCCTTCTCGCGCAGCTGCGCCTCCTGCAATGTCTCCGGCACCTTGCCATCGGCACTCCACAGGTCGATCACGTAGCAGTTGACCACCGTTTCGCCATGCGGTCGCTCCGACAGCACCCAACTGACGGGCGTATTGGAGTACAGGCCGCCATCCCAATAGGCTTCGCCATCGACCCACACCGGCGGGAAGGCCGGTGGCAGGGCGCCGCTGGCCAGAATATGGCGGTGGTCCAGCGCTTCATGCGAGGAGTCGAAGTAGCGCAGTGCGCCGCTGCCGATATTCACTGCCCCGACCGACAGGCGAACGTTCTCCGGATGGCGGGCATCCAGGCGCTCGAAGTCCACCAGCCGGTTGAGCGTGTCGCCCAGCGGCTCGGTGTCGTAGAGGCTGGGCGGCTCGCCGAAGAAGCTCTGCCAGATCGGTACCGTCCACAGCGGGCGCGGGCGGAAGAAGCCCGGAATGCCCCACAGCATGGCGGAGGTACGCGCGACACTGCGCTCCCACGGATGAAAGGCGGGACCCATGCTGGCAGCGGGTTGGGCGATGCCATACCAGAATGACTCGAGGGCCTTGAGGCGCTCGCCCTCCGGATTGCCGGCGATCAGGGCGCCATTGATGGCGCCGACCGAGGTGCCGACCACCCAGTCGGGCTGGATGCCGGCTTCGGCCAGCGCCTCGAAGATGCCGATCTGGTAGGCGCCGAGCGCGCCACCGCCTTGCAGCACCAGAATATTGAGCGCATCGGCGCAGAAGTCGCAGGATGTATCACGCATGAAACCTTCTCCTCTCTAGCAGTGCAGCACTCCGCCGGGGAATGCCCGAGGTCAGGGGGACCGTCGCGAGCGAGACGCCATGTGATGGGGGAGGCGTGGGCTCGTGGAGGCGGCGAAAGGGTGACGAGGTGCATATCAAGGGCAGCGAAGCACCTGATCAAGGCAATGAGGCACTGGTGAAAAGCAATCGAAGTGCTTTTATTGTGCAGTGCAGCATGGCGCTTGTCAGCATAGCACGCATCCTCGCCTTGCGTGTCTGCGATCTCATTCAAGCGACTGACTGAGGCAGCAGGGACAAAGAAGAGGGTGAGGCCAGGAACAGGAGCAGGAGCAGCGGCCGTGCGGCGGTCATTGGCACCAGGGCGTCAGCCACAGGTCGGCTGCCAGCAGCAACAGGGCATAGCGTCCGCCCTTGGCGATCACGATCAGGACGATGCTTTTCCACCACGCCAGCCGGAAGACGCCTGCCAGCACCGTCAGCGGGTCGCCGATCAGCGGGGCCCAGCTCAGCAGCAGGCTCCAGGCGCCGAATCGGCGATACCACAGGGTGCCGCGCGCCAATGCGCGCCGCGAGACCGGAAACCAGCGCCGTGTGCGCAGACGACGGGCGCCACGCCCCAGGGCGACGTTGATCAGGCTGCCGAGCGTGTTGCCCAGCGTCGCCGCGATCCATAGCGCCCAGGGCGCGTGCCCCTGGCACCACAGCCCCGCGAAGGCCGCCTCCGATCCGCCGGGCAGCAGGGTGGCGCTGGCCAGCGAGATCACGGCGAGCGAGGTCAATGCCGGCAATGACAGTAGGGCCACTTCATTCATATCACTTTCTTCTGTTTTTCACGGTGGCAGGGCGCTGGGGGTGGCTTTCTTCCCTCCTCAGCTCGGGTATGCTGTTGGCACGTCAAAGCCATATTTCGGGAGCTTCCTGCATGCATATTCCGTGCGTCCTGACGATAGCGGGCTCAGACCCCTCCGGGGGAGCCGGCATTCAGGCGGACCTCAAGACATTCTCTGCGCTGGGCGCCTACGGGGCCAGCGTGATCACGGCGCTGACGGCGCAGAATACCTGCGGCGTGCGCAGCGTGGAGGCGGTCTCGCGGGAATTCATCGCCGCACAGCTGGACGCCGTGCTGGATGATCTCGATATCCGCGCCGCCAAGATCGGCATGGTGGCCGATCCGCTGGTGGTGGAAATGCTCGCCGACCGCCTTCAGCAGCGTCGCCCGCGCTGGGTCGTGCTCGACCCGGTGCTGGTCGCCAAGAGTGGCGATGCGCTGGTCAATGATGCTGCCATCCAGTCGGTGGCCGAGCACCTGGTGCCGCTGGCCGACATCATCACGCCCAACCTGCATGAAGCCGCGGTACTGCTGGGCGAGCGGCGCCTGATCGGGCGCTCCGACATGCCTGAGGTCGCCCGCGAGCTGCGTGCCCGAGGCGCGAAGGCGGTGTTGATCAAGGGCGGGGCGCTTGAGGGGCAGGCCTGTGATGACCTGCTGGTCAGCGATGCCGGCGAGCAATGGCTGTGCGCACCGCGTATCGAGACCGACAACCTGCACGGCACCGGCTGCTCGATGTCTTCCGCCATCACGGCGCGACTGGCGAACGGTCTGCCGTTGCCGCAGGCGGTGGTCGAGGCGCGCGAATGGCTGCTGGGCGCGCTGCGCGCCTCCGACCAGCTCAACGTCGGCAAGGGCCGTGGTCCGGTGCATCATTTCCACGCCCTGTGGTAAGCCAGCCAGAGCCAGGCCTGTGAAACCCGGTCTGCAGGAGTGATGAACCCCGTAAGCTCCCCTTGATCACTGCCAGCCAACGAGTAGATGCCATGCCTATATCGCCGCTGTATCGCTTGTCCGTGTCAGCTGTCCGTGGCGCCGCTTGCAGCCTGAACGCCGCCTGTCATGCCGTCAGCCTGCCGGTGGCGAGTGCGCCGCGCTGGCTGGCCGCGGGCGTGATGGGGGCGCTGCTTGCCACCACCAGCCCGGCGGCGCTCGCCGTCGAGATCAAGGGGGTGACCTTCGCGGATCAGGTGACCACGCAGTCCGGCCAGCCGCTGACGCTGATCGGCAGTGGGCTCTTCACCTACCTGCTGTGGGACGCCTATGTCGGCGCCTATTATCAGGATGCACGTCGCCCGCGTCCGGCGCCGCTCAAGGATGTCGCGCGCCGCCTGGTGCTGGAGTACTTCCATGCCATCGATGCCGAGGACTTCGCCAAGGCGACCACCAAGGGCGTGCGCAAGAACCTGTCAGCGGCGGATTTCGCGGCGATCGAGCCTGAATTGGCGCGCTTCAATCGTGCCTATCAGGACGTCGTGCCGGGGGATCGCTATGCGCTGCAATGGTTGCCCGCCGGTGGCGGCAGAGGCACGCTGTCGCTGGTGCTGAACGGGCAGGTGATCTTCGAAAGCGATTCACTGGCGCTGGCCAACGGCCTGTTCGCGATCTGGCTGGGCGATGAACCGGCCCAGCAGGATTTCCGTACCCAGCTGCTGGGGCAGTAGCGCGCGCTCTCCATCTGGCCCCTCTCTAGCTTATCTAGCCTATCTGGCCCATCTGTCGCGGCATCGCCATCGTCTTGCACCTCTGTCGCGCCTCTATCGAGACACCACGAAAAACGCCCCTGCCGGGAGTCCCGGCAGGGGCGTTTTTTCATGCTCGTCTTTCTAACATTCTAACTTTCTATCTTTCCATCACTCTTTCGATCCTTGCTATCTACCTGGCGGGGCTGACGCGCTTGCCTGGGCTTACTTGCCTTCGGCAGCCTTGATGTCGGCCTGCAGGGTGTCGAGGATCTTGCTGCCACGCTCACCGGATTGCTCACGGTAGACTTCCCAGCCCTTCTCGCCGACGGGGCGGAAGGCTTCGCGCTGCTCATCGGTCAGCGTGATGATCTCGATGTCGCTGTCTTCCTTGATCTTCTCCAGACGGTCGGCGTTGTACTCCTCCTGCTTCTCGAAGATGTACGGACGCATCTCGTTGGTGACCTTGTCGAGCATCTGCTGCTGCTCGTCATCCAGACCGGAATAGAAGTCACTGGAGGCCACCAGCGTGGTGATGAACTGCGCCTGCTTGGCCTGGATCATGTAGTCCTGAACTTCGTAGAAGCTCATTTCCTGGATGGCGAACACCGGGTTCACCTGGCCGTCGATCTGGCCCAGCTGCAAGCCGGAGTAGACCTCGGAATAGGGCATCGGCGTCGGGTTGGCACCGTAGCCGCGATAGCTCTCGACCAGAATCGGCGAGGTCATGGTGCGGATCTTGAAGCCTTCCATGTCCTCGGGGGTCTTGATGTCGCGGTTGCCGGTCCACACCATCCAGCCTTCCGGAATCACGCCCAGCAGCTGAAGGTTCTGCTCGGTGTAGGCCTCGGACAGCATGTCGATGGCCTTGGAGTTGCCGAGTACCTCTTCATTGACGGCATTGTCGTCGGAGAACAGGAAGTGCAGCGTGAAGACGCCCGACTCCGGAATCACCGAGGCCAGGTGACCCGGTGAGGCAAAGGTCAGCTGGATGGCATCGCTCTGCACCAGTTCGGTGAGCTGTGAGGAGGTACCCAGTGCACCGTAGGGGTAGATCTCGACATCGATGTCACCACCGGAAGCCTCTTCGATACGCTTCTTGAATTCCTGGGCGTAGGCATCCTGCACGCTGCCGGAGACTTCCTCCAGCGCGAAACGCCAGGTGTCCGCCTGCACGCCCGCGGAGGCCAGCGCCGCCATGCCCAGGCCGGACGCGAGGGCGCCTCCCTTGATGAACGCGGCGAGACGAGAAAGGGGAACAGGAGTCCTGGACGTCTCGCGATTCTGCTCGGGTGACGGGTTCCATTGCATCGTCATCTTGTTCTCCTTGTGTGATTTCCATCAGCGTCGGGCGGCTCTGGGCATACCCGGCGTGCAACTTGCATCATTTAGATAATATTGCCATTCTTAATATAATAAAAAAATTACCAAATTGGATAGTATGATTAGAATTTATTATGAATAAGCTGAGCCTGTGCGCATGAGTCTCTGGTACTCGAGCCTTGGTGCTCGAGGATCTGTCCGTCGCTCGCCAGAGCTTCACGATCGGCCCCGGCGCCAGACCGACATGCCGCGCGTCGGCCGCATACTGATTTCAAGCGCCGCTAATAAAGCTAGAACAAGAGTAGCCAAAGTGAAAATCGCGGCGGTGCCGCGGAAAATTTCAATGGATCGTACTGGCAAATGCAGGCCGTCTGGCGCAAATCACTGCGCTCATGACGTCTGGTAGAAAGCCTATCTGGCAGGATGCCACATCAACAGGAAGCCGCTTCATGAACTCGCCCCCCTCCAAGTCTCCCTCCGCTGACGAGACCCGCCCCGCCCCGGCCGAGACGAATGGCGCTCAGGACCCCCTCGCACATCTGCCTGCGCCGCTGCGCCGTCTGGCCGCCTGGTTCGAACGTGGTGACCAGGGCCTGGCGCATGTCGAGCGCTGGTTGATCGCCCTGTGCGTGCTGGGCATGGCGACGGCCAGCATCGCCAACGTCATCGGGCGCAACGTCTTCAACTACAGCCTACCGTTCACCGAAGAGCTGATGCAGATCCTGCAGCTGTGGCTGACCTTCCTCGGCATCAGTTACGGCGCGCGCGCCGGGCGTCATATCCGCGTGACGGCGCTGCTGGACTTCATGCCGCCGTGGTTGCGCAAGGTGCTGCTGATCGCCGGACAGGTCATCACCTGTGCCTTGCTGGCCTACCTCGCCTGGCTGGCGGTGGATTATCTGCAGAGCCTGGCCAAGTCCGGGCGTGTCACGCCGTCGCTGCGCTGGTCGCTGGCGGCGCTCTATGCCGTGGTCCCGCTGGGACTGGCGCTCGGGGCGCTCCAGTACCTGATGGCGATTCTGCGCAACCTGCTGGCGCAGGGCGCCTGGTTGTCATGGCGTACGGCGGAGATGGACGAGAACGAGGAAGTCGACGGCAGCGGCGCGCTCTAGCCACTGTGGCTGGAATGTCTTCTCGATGTCTCGATAGACGATTGATCACACTTCATTGACCCAGGGACGGAAGCTGCGATGTGGATTCTGCTCGTGATGGTGGGGCTGCTGTTGCTTGGGGTACCCATGATGGTGCCATTGAGCGTCGGCACCTTTTTCTTGTTGTTCAGCGATTTTCCCTTCCTCAAGCCGGAGCTGGTGATCCAGCAGATGATCGGCGGTCTGCAGCCGGTGGTGCTGACGGCGGTGCCGATGTTCATCCTGGCGGCCGATATCATGCTCAAGGGCTCCACTGCCCAGCGCCTGCTGGATCTGGTCGAGCGCTTCGTCGGCCACTGGCGCGGCGGCCTGCCGGTGACCACCGCGCTGGGCTGCACCCTGTTCGGCGCGGTGTCCGGCTCGACCCAGGCCACGGTGGTGGCGATGGGGCGCCCGCTGCGCCCGCGGCTGCTGGAAGCCGGTTACAGTGACAAGTTCACCATCGCATTGATCATCAATGCCTCCGATATCGCGCTGCTGATTCCGCCCTCCATCGGCATGATCATCTATGGCGTCGCGACCGGTACCTCGGTGGGTGACCTGTTCATCGCCGGTATCGGCCCGGGGCTGATGATCCTGGTGCTGTTCTCGCTCTACTGCATGTGGAAGTCGTGGAAGCTGGGCATCGCCCCGCAGCCCAAGGCGGACTGGCCCGCACGCCTCAAGGCCTTGAAGCGCGCCAGCCTGCCGGCGGGCTTCCCGGTGATCATCATCGGCGGCATCTACTCGGGCATGTTCTCGCCGACGGAGGCCGCCACGGTCTCGGTGATCTACGCGCTGATTCTCGAGATGCTGATCTATCGCGGCGTGACCCTGAAGGACCTGCCCAGTGTGGCCTTCTCCACGGGGCTGATCACCGCGGTGGTGTTCATCCTGGTGGCGGCGGGCGCGGGCTTCTCATGGATGATCTCCTTCGCCAAGATTCCGGATGCCATCCTCGGCGGCTACATCCCCTACCTGTCGGAGCATGCTCTGGCGCTCTTGGCGGTGATCGCGGCGGCCTACTTCGTCGGTTGCATGTTCGTGGACCCCATCGTGGTGATCCTGATTCTGGCCCCGGTGTTTGCGCCGGCAGTCGATGCCGCCGGACTGGACCCGGTGCTGGTCGGTACCCTGGTCACCCTGCAGGCGGCGATAGGTTCGGCGACCCCGCCCTTCGGCTGCGACATCTTCACGGCGGTGGCGGTGTTCCGAAAACCGTACATGGAGGTCATCCGGGGGACGCCACCCTTCATTGCCCTGCTGTTGCTGGCGACGGTGCTGCTGATGCTGTTCCCGCAGATCGCGCTGTTCCTGCCGAGCCTTGCCAACTAGCAGCTCGCCAACTGGCAGCTCGCCCACTCAAGTAGCACCTGTCGCGCCCCGCAGGCTCAGTCTGCGGGGCGTTCGCGTCTGGTATGCTCCCGAACACGAAATGTCATGAACATCATCCATCTCTTGAAGGAGCAAGCGGCATGCGAGCATTGATCCAGCGCGTCACACGGGCAGAAGTCGTGGTCGAGGACGAGAGCGTCGGCGCCATCGAGGGCGGTCTGCTGGTGCTGGTGGGCGTCGAGAAGGGCGATGATGAGGCGCGTGCCGACAAGCTGCTGCACAAGCTGCTGCATTACCGGGTCTTCGCTGACGAGAACGACAAGATGAACCTCAACGTCCAGCAGGCGGGCGGCAGTCTGCTGCTGGTCTCGCAGTTCACGCTGGCGGCGGACACCGGCAGTGGCATGCGCCCCAGCTTCTCCTCGGCGGCGCCACCGGCGGAGGGCGAGCGGCTGTTCACCTATCTGGTCGACAAGGCGCGTGAGCGCGGGCGAGAACTGGGCGTAGGGATCGAGACCGGACGCTTCGGCGCCAACATGCAGGTCTCGCTGCTCAATGACGGGCCGGTGACCTTCCTGCTCGAGAGCTGATCGCGCAGACCCAAAAAAGCCGCCCCCGAGGGGGCGGCTGCAAGCATTGGATGACGGGACTGCGCCGTCTCGCGGGAGCGCGGCGCAGGTAACGCAGTCTTACTGCACGCCTTCCGGATTGCGCGCGTTCAGGTAGGCCTGCTCAGAGACCTCATGCCACTTCTCGACCTTGCCTTCGAAGGTGGTGTAGGACTCGTAGATGCGGCCGGCCAGATCGTTGGAGTCGCCGAGTTTCTTGACCACTTCGCCGGACAGCTCACGCGCCTTGTCGAGCACGTCCTGCGGGTAGCGGCGCAGCTCGACCTTGTGCTCGTTGAGCAGTGTCTCGAGGGCGTCGTTGTTGCGCGCGGTGTACTCGTCGAGCATGTCCTGGTTCACGTCACGTACCGCGGAACGCAGGATGGCCTGCAGGTCCTTGGGCAGCTCGGCCATGGCGTCGTCATTGACGATGGCCTCGAAGGTGACGGTCGGCTCGTGCCAGCCCGGATAGTAGTAGTACTTGGCGGCCTGATAGAGACCGAAGGCCAGGTCGTTGTACGGGCCGATCCACTCGGTGGCATCGATGGCCCCGGACTGCAGCGAGGTGAAGATCTCGCCGCCGGGCATGCTGACCGTCGCCACGCCCATCTGCTGCATGACATCGCCACCCAGACCCGGGATGCGCATCTTCAGACCATCAAGATCGGCGACCGAGTTGATCTCCTTGTTGAACCAGCCGCCCATCTGCACGCCCGAGGCGCCGCCCGCCATGACTTCGACGCCGAACTTGTCGTAGACCTCGTTCCACAGCTCCAGACCGCCGCCGTAATGCAGCCAGGCGTTCATTTCCTGCGCGGTCATGCCGAAGGGCACGGCGGCGAAGAACTGGGCTTCCGGCGCCTTGCCTTTCCAGTAGTAGGAAGCCGAGTGACCGATCTGCGCGGTACCGGAAGATACGGAGTCCAGGACCTCGAAGCCTGGGACCAGCTGGCCTGCGCCATAGACCTTGATCTTGAGACGGCCGTCGGACATCTCATCGACCAGACGTGCGAGGCGTTCCGGCCCCTGGCCCACCCCCGGGAAGTTCTTCGGCCACGAGGTGACCATCTTCCAGGTGAAGGTATCGGCGGCGTTGGCGACGGCCGGCAGGGTGCCCATGGCGGTCATGGTGCCGACGGCGATGCCGAAGGCGAGTTTGTTGAGTTGCATGGCATGCTCCTTGAAGTGCCCGATTGTTGTTGTGCACCGGTCATGAACTGGTGCTGGGCAAGAGGTGGGCCGCGAACGACCCCCGGATATGATGCATCTGCATGAGCCGACTGGCGGCTCTCCCATCAGCTGGCGGGGCAGGCCCCGCCAATTCAGTTGCTGCTCTGTCTTTGTTCTGTCCGTGTTCTGTCCTTGTGCTGTCTCGTCAGTCGTGGCCTAGAACTGGGCCGGCAGCCAGGTCGCCAGCCCCGGGAAGGCGGCCAGGGCGCCCAGCATGCACAGCTGGATCAGGATGAACGGCACGACACCCTTGTAGATCTGGCTGGTGCTGACTTCCTTGGGCGCCACGCCGCGCAGATAGAACAGCGCAAACCCGAAGGGCGGCGTCAGGAAGGAGGTCTGCAGGTTGATGGCGATCATGATGCCCAGCCAGATCGGGTCGAGGCCCATGGCCAGCAGCACCGGGCCGACGATCGGCACCACCACGAAGGTGATCTCGATGAAGTCGAGGATGAAGCCGAGCAGGAAGATCACCAGCATCACCACCAGGGTGGCACCGATGACGCCGCCGGGCATGTTCTCGAAGATCTCGGTGACGACCTCTTCGCCGCCGAAGCCGCGGAACACCAGCGAGAACAGCGCGGCACCGATCAGGATCAGGAACACCATCGAGGTGACGTTGGTGGTGGAGCGCACCACTTCCGTCAGGGTCTTCAGGCTCAGCTTGCGATTGGCGAGGGCCAGCATCAGGGCGCCGAAGGCACCCACGGCAGAGGCTTCGGTCGGGGTCGCGAGACCGCCGAGAATCGAGCCGAGCACACAGACGATCAGCACGATCGGCGGCACCAGGCCCTTCATCAGCAGCCAGAAGATGCTACCGGTATGTCCCAGCTCTTCCATCAGCGCATCACGATCGACGGCCGGCGCCTTCTCCGGCTTCAGCCAGGCGACCATGGCGATGTAGACGATATAGGCGAGCACCAGGATCAGGCCCGGAATCAGCGCGCCGATGAACAGGTCACCCACCGAGACGGTCTTCGGGCTCCAGATGCCCATCGACAGCTGCGCCTGCTGATAGGCGGAAGACAGCACGTCGCCCAGCAGGACCAGCGCGATGGACGGTGGGATGATCTGCCCCAGGGTGCCGGTGGCACAGATGGCGCCGGTGGCCAGTGACGGGTCATAACCGCGCTTGAGCATGGTCGGCAGTGACAGCAGGCCCATGGTGACGACGGTCGCGCCGACGATACCGGTGGAGGCGGCCAGCAGCATGCCGACAATGGTCACGGAAATCCCCAGCCCGCCACGCAGCGAGCCGAACATCAGTGCCATGGCGTCGAGCAGCGTCTCGGCGACCTTGGACTTCTCCAGCAGCACGCCCATCAACACGAACAATGGCACGGCCAGCAGGGTCTGGTTGGTCATGGTGCCGTAGAGGCGGTTGGGCATCGCGGACAGGAAGCTGGCATCGAATACGCCCTGGGTAATGCCCAGCGCATCCAGCCCCATGCCGAGTCCGGCGAAGGCAAGCGCGGTACCGGCCAGTGACAGCGCCACCGGATAGCCCAGCATCAAGACGATACAGATACACACGAACAGCAGCAGTGGCATGATCTCGAGCATTACACCAGCTCCTCATCGTGGTCAGGGGTGTCATCGCTCGCATGCGGAGAGGGCAGGCGGCCCATCAGGAACAGCAGATGGCGGCCGGCTTCCGCCACGCCTTGCAGCATCATCAGGATGGCGATGGCCGGAATCAGGGTCTTGAGCAGGTAGACGCCCGGCAGGCCGCCGGATTCGGGCGAGGCTTCCTTGATGCCCCAGGAATCGCCCACGTAACCGAGGCTGGAGAGCAGGATGAAGGTCATCACCGGGAACAGCAGGAACAGGGTGCCGCCGAGATCGACCCACGACTTCCCGCGGTGCGACATGCGCTGATAGAAGATATCCACCCGCACATGGCCGTCGTGCTTGAGCGTGTAGCTGGCGGCGAGCAGGAAGACGGCCGCGTGCATGTACATCACGGATTCCTGCATGGGGATGCTGTTGATGTTGAAGGCGTAGCGCAGCATCACGATGGTGAATTCGACCAGCATCATGATGACGACCAGCCAGGACACACAGCGTCCCAGCCCCTCGGTCATGCGGTCGAGCCCTGTGAGCCAGCCGGGGGTAGAGGCATTGGCAGACATGGAGTCCCCTTGGCCTGCGGGTAGCAGGTGATGATTGTTGGTGTTGTTGTTGCTTTGCCGACAGCGTCTGCTGTGTCTTTGCCAAGCGCTTGTGTTGCAAGCAGTTGTGTTGCAAGCGATTGCTGGCAAGGTCGCCAATTCAGATGTTGCTCATGTTGTGGTCAGTCGCGGTGTCCAGCAAGCCGTGATGGCATCGCTTTGAACAACGCTATTCCACGCTTCATCCCTGTAAGTGACGTCGCTCGGATGCGGCATGCCATCAGTCATCGCTAAGTCAACGATTAATCCACGTCATTGGCAGACAAAGAGTAGCGAGCGGCGCCGCAACAACAAATGGATCATTGGTCTGACAGGCGGTTTTTGTCTTTGCTTACAGTGAGATAGGCGAAGAAATGCCGGCAGGCAGGCAGGCAAGGAAACGGACAAGTAAGGGCGCGGCAGATCGCGTTATGCGCATCCAACAGTCCGCAAGCGATGCGTCGCAGACGCGGCGGCAGGGGTGAGCATCATGGCGCAGACAGCTGCCGGCAAGCCGTAGCTGAGGGAAGCCTGGGTCGGGAAAGTCAGGCGGGAAAGCCAGGCGAGAAAGCCAGGCGGGAGAGCCAGGCAGTAGAGGGGCGATATGCGAGGGATCGATATCCGAGGGGCAGGCGTCAGGGATGCTTATGCAAGAGAGACAGGCGTCAGGCGAGCCCGATCGCCTTGCGGCATGCGGCTGGCAGATGGACTTCTACCGCAAGCGGCAGATGGTCGGAGAACAGGTGCGACAGCGTGGTCGGGTTGCTCAAGCGCAGCGTCGAGGAGACCAGGATATGGTCGAGCCCACGGCGTGGCTGCCAGGCTGGGTAGCTGTTGATGGCCTTGCTGGGACGGGAGTCGAGTGCCTCGCTGAACGCCTTGTGCTGACGAAGCTGGGACAACGTGCAATTGAGGTCGCCCATCACGATGACATGCTTGAGGGGCGCGATCAGCTCGCCGAGGTACTGCAGCTGACGATGCTGGATACGGGCGCCGAGTGCCAGGTGGGTCACGAAGACATGCAGGGCGTGTTCGCCCTCGCCGAAGCGGGCATGGATGGCCCCGCGTCCCGGTAGGGTACCGGGCAGACTGTGCTCCTCGAGATGGCTGATCGGCAGGCGCGACAGCAGGCCGTTGCTGTGCTGAGCCAGGCGGCCCAGGTTGCGGTTGAGCTGCTGATAGCGATGCGGGAATTCGGCCGTCTCGGCCAGTGAATCGACCTGATTGACGTTGCCGGAGCGGAAACTGCCGCCGTCGACTTCCTGCAGCCCGACGATATCGTAGGGCGTGATGGCGGCGGCGATCAGCTCCAGACGCTTGCGACGCATCGGGTGTGGCAGCACATGCTGCCAACCGCGGGTGACATAGTGATGCCACGCCGCGGTATGGATGCCGACCTGCATGTTGAAGGTCAGCAGACGCAGGGGAGGTGCCGTCTCGTCGAGTCCGGCACCTCCCGCGGCGCTGGCGGCCACTGGGTCAGCAGCCGCTGCCATCAAGCGGCGTCCTTGCTGCCGGCTTTCTCTTCACGCACCTGCTCGACCAGCTCGTCGGTGATCTTGAGCATGTTCTGCAGCGAGCCAGCCGTGCTCGGCGAGATGACATAGCGGCCATCGACGATCAGTGCCGGTACGCCCATGATCTTGTAGGCGCGCATCTGGGCGTGGGCCTGATTGACCTGGCTCTTCACGCCGAAGGAGGTCAGCGACTTCCTGGCGTCTTCTTCGCTGACGCCGTAGTCGCTGTAGAACTTGGCGATATCATCCGGATCGGTCAGGCGCTGGTGGTCCTGATGGATGGCATCGAAGAAGGCCTTGTGGGTCTCGTCGAGGATGCCCAGGTCCTTGGCGGCATAGAAGGCATAGGCGTGCTTGACCCAGTCCTGCCCCATGGTGGCCGGCAGACGGTTGAAGGTCACGTCACTCGGCAGCTCA
Organism: Cobetia sp. 29-18-1; assembly: GCF_029846405.1. Classification (NCBI taxonomy): domain Bacteria; kingdom Pseudomonadati; phylum Pseudomonadota; class Gammaproteobacteria; order Oceanospirillales; family Halomonadaceae; genus Cobetia; species Cobetia sp. 29-18-1. Next base: position 82,817 of record NZ_JARWKS010000015.1, on the reverse strand, counting down.
TCGACCCACGGCTCGAGGCTGGATTCCAGCTTGTAGCAGTGCGGGCAGCCATACCAGAACGCTTCGACCACTTCGACATTGCCCGCCGGCGCGTCGGTCTTCACCGGCTCGTCGAGTACCTGATAGTCCTTGCCAGCTTCAGCGGCGAACACGCTTGCTGACAGGCCAAGGCCCGCCACCAGAGTCAGTAGGGGTTTCCACTTCATGGAACATCTCCATCGGATTGAGGCATGCCCGGGCATGATACCCGGCAACATTAGTGATGCATCGAGTATGCGTGTCAGCCACCACTGCTGTCGAGACTGCCGGGCGGGACACGGCGGATCACTCTCGGGCCAGCCTAGCGTGACAAGGTTGACCGTTGGATGAACGCCGTTCGATCACGCGCCGTACAAGGCGTCGCTCGAACACGCCCCGTGAACGGCGTGCTGGTGCCGGTCGTCATCAAGTCAGTCATACGCGATACCCGGCTGAACGGATGCCTCAGCGCAGGCCGTGGAGATATTCGGCCACCTGCTGCATGTCGCTGTCACTCATGCGCGCGGCGATGCTGCTCATGATGGCGTTCGGGTCGTTGTCGCGGCTGCCGTCACGGAAGGCCTTGAGGGCCGTCACGGTATAGGCGGGGAATTGCCCGGCCAGCGCCGGATAGCCTGCTGAGTCGATGCCTTCACCGCGCGGGCCATGACAGGCTGTGCAGGCCGCGATGCCGCGCTCGAGCGAGCCTGCCCGATACAGCACCTCGCCGGCTCGGGCCGCCTCTGGCTCGGCCTGGCCGCGATTGGCGGGCTGCGCGGCGTAATGGGCCGCGATATCGGCGATGTCCTGATCGCTCAGGTTGTCGGCGATACCGGCCATCTGCGGCACCGAGCGGCGACCATCCCGGATGTCGGCCGTCTGCTTGCGCAGGTAGTGGGCCTGCTGGCCAGCAAGATGGGGGAAGGCCGGCGTCGGCGAGATGCCCTGGGCGCCATGACAGGCAGCACAGACGGCAGCCTTGGCCTTGCCTGCCGCGGCATCGCCGACCAGCGACTCGGCGGCGGCCCCCGTCGGCAAGGTGGCGGCCAACGTCGTGGCAGCAAGTGCCAGCAGCAGGCGCAAGGGGCGCTCGGGGGTCTGCCTTGGTCTCATCAGCTCATCCATTTCACTGGTCCCTGTTTCACGAAGAGGCCCGTTCGGGGCTTGTATCATCCGGCGTGGATGGTGGCCTCTGTCATTTCCCCGGTGCCCGCGCCGTGCTGCGCGCGGTGAGAAGTGCACCCCACTCTCGCAGCCCGTGAGAGCAGGGTGGTACACTAGGCCTCATGATCGCCATGCTGACCTTGCAGGCAGTATAGCGAATCCCCTCAGGGCGCGTGAGCGTGCCTGTCGCCAGTCGTGTCATCGCAGTAATCCAGTGCATCTTCCCGCTGTCGTCGGCAAGTTGCAGCGCCGATGACAGGGCATGCGGCACTCTTTTCGTTACACCGGTCGTTTCTTCTGCTCTCTCGTGATGTCGCGCGGGCGAGACGTCCGCCTTCAACAGGTATTCAGAACTCCCATGGCCGAATCAGCTCCTTCGACCCCCAAGCTCCATTATCGTCAGGCGCGCTTCCTGATCAGTGCCGCGACTCTGGCCCAGTGCCCGACGGACGTGGGTGCCGAAGTGGCCTTCGCGGGTCGCTCCAATGCCGGCAAGTCCAGCGCCATCAATGCGCTGACCTCGCAGAAGGCGTTGGCCCGTACCTCCAAGACTCCCGGCCGCACCCAGCTGATCAACTATTTCACCATCGGTGAAACGGGCCGCCATCTGGTCGATCTGCCCGGCTATGGCTATGCCAAGGTGCCGGACAAGGTGAAGCGCGAGTGGCAGTCCCATCTGTCCAACTACCTGCGCAACCGCCAGTCGCTGCGGGGCCTGGTGCTGCTGATGGATGTGCGCCATCCGCTGTCCGAATTCGACCAGATGATGCTGGGCTGGGCCGATGAGGCCAAGATGCCGGTGCATATCCTGCTGACCAAGGCGGACAAGCTGAAGCGCGGCCCTGCTGCGGCAAGCCTGCAGAAGGTGCGTCACGCGCTCAAGGAGTGGGAAGACCTGGTCACCGTGCAGCTGTTCTCGTCGCTGAAGTACTCTGGTGTCGAGCAGGTGCATGCCAAGCTCGACGAGTGGCTGGCGGACCCGTCGGTGATGGACGGCGTGGAAGAGATGGCAGGCGATGAGGCACCGCAGGACCCCTTCGACGACTGACTGAAGGGGTAAGGCGATTTGGGGCGAAGCCTCGAACCAGGCCACCTTGCATGACGAAACGGCCACCCCTCGGGGTGGCCGTTTGCGTTACGACAGGCACGCTGTCACTCACCTCTGCGCTTTTGCGCTTCCCCAGGGCCACTCACATGAACAGGCTGCGCGGCGCGCTGCTGATGGGGTCAAGGCGGGTCAGAGAGCTCGTCTCCCTGGGCGCCGAGAGAATATGCGGCACCTTTGCCGCGGGCTCGACGACTTCCGGCATCGTCACGGCCTCGCTGGGGACGAGCAGGCTGCGCATGGCCTCCTGTGGTGAGGCCGCCGGCGCTTCCTGCACGCCGGATTGCAGCGTCGCGAGGCTGGCACGCCCACTGTAGACCGCCACGATGACCAGCAACGCGGATGCCATCACGATGGCCACACCTTTCAGCAGGGCGCGGCTGGTCTGACGCGAGGGCGTCATGATCGGCGCGCGCTGCTCGCCTTCACCATGCAGGGGCGGCCTCTGGGGGGAGGAAGATGACACACGGTAGCGCGGGAGTGAGTGGGTGCTCATGCTGGCCTCTCCTTTTGAGGTCGAGGTGGCAGGCATCTCCCAGCGCAGACTCAGGAACCCCAGACAGGGTTCAATATCGACGACGCTGAGAAACTTGTACATGAAATATGGTTGAGGCGCCATTTTTGTACAAGTTTTAATTCACTCAGCCATCGGGCACACCAGGCGCATCAGGCGCGCCACACCTTGAGCCTCAGCCGTCGGTCGCTCAGTCATTCCCACACTCAGTCATCCCGCCACTTGCACCGTCACTCAGTCATTCAGGCGTGCAATCAGCGCCGGCAGCTCGCGGACATGCGAGATGACATGTACGCCTGCCGGGACGGGGCCCGGGGCGCCCTGGCCCTTGACGTCGATCCAGGCGGCCTGCATGCCCAGGCGCGCGGCAGGCAAGGCATCTTCCTTCCATGAGTCACCGACATGCAGGGTGGTGGAGGGGCGGCTGCCCAGGCGAGCCATGGCGGCGAGGAAGGGGCGCGCATCCGGCTTGGGCGCCAGCCATTCGCCGGCGGCGATGCTGAACTCGAAATGATGATCCAGCGCGAGGCGAGCTAGGTCGACATTGCCATTGGTGATGGCACCAAGGCGGTAATCGCGGGCGAGGGAGTCGAGCAGCTCGCTGGCTTCCGGGAAGGGCGTCAATTCGTGGCGCAGCGCCAGGAAGCGCTCGATGGCGGCGCGCGACCAGTGGCCCGCCTGCTCATCATCATGCCCGGCATCGCGCAGCATGGCGTGCATGGCCTCGCGGCGCAGCCAGGTGAAATCACCGCGGCGCAGCGGATGCTCCAGCCCCAGCGCCATGCGGCGACGCGTGTATTCCTCGAGGGGGAAGTCGTTGGCATGCCCGATCTCGCCATCCAGCCAGGCGTAATGCTCGGCCTCGGCGCGCTCCATCACCGCGCGATTGGCCCACAGGGTGTCATCGAGATCGAAGGTCAAGGCCGTCAGGCGAGGCGCGTTGGCAGGCGTCACAGGGTGTCATCCTTGAGTGGAGCATCAATAGGGGAGGTGGCGTCGGTGTCTGACGTTGCCGTCGCTGATCCGCGCTGGCGGCGGGCGCGAGGGTGCGCCTGATCATAGGCGCTGGCCAGTTGCTGCCAGTCGAGGCGCGTGTAGACCTGGGTGGTCGAGAGGTGAGCGTGCCCCAGCAGTTCCTGCACGGCGCGCAGGTCGCCGCTGGATTCGAGCAGATGACTGGCGAAGGAGTGGCGCAGGCGGTGCGGGTGCAGATGCTCGGGCAGGCCGCGTTCTTTCGCCTGCGTCACCAGCCTGAGCTGCACGCCACGCTGGCCGAGGCGACGCCCCTGCTGGCCTACGAACAATGCCGGCTCGTCCCGGGCGGCGAGCTGGCCACGCACCACCAGCCAGGCATCCAGCGCCTGACGGGCGCGTGAGCCGATCGGCAGCTGGCGGGGCTTGTCGCCCTTGCCGCGCACGCGCAGGCGGCGGGTTTCCAGCATGTCGAGGTCGAGGCTGACCAGCTCCGAGAGACGCAAGCCCGCGCCGTAGAGCAGTTCCAGCATTGCCTGATCGCGGATCGCCAGCGGCGTGCCGTCATGCGGGCAGTCGAGAAAGCGCGCCAGACTGTCGATATCCACCGGGCGTGGCAGATGGTCCGGCAGGCGTGGTGTCTGCACCAGTCCCGCCGGGTTGTGTGGCAGCACATCCTGCTCGACCAACCAGCCACAGAAACGGCTGATCGCCGCGCGCCGCCGTGCCAATGAGCGCGGTGCGAGGCCACGGCTACGCTCGGCACCCAGAAAACGCCTGAGCGTCGGCACGTCCAGCGCCTGCCAATCCTGCGGCAGGGGCGGCGAATCCTTTGCACGAGCGGCGCTGCTGTCCGCTGCGGGGCGCAGCATGAAGGCGGTCAACGCCTGCAGATCACGCGCGTAGGCGCTGACGGTCGCGTGGCTGCTGTCGAGGGCAAGCTCGGACAGAAATTCCCGACAGGTCGCGGACAGGGCCTGCTCGGCGGCAACACGCTCGGCGTTGCTCGCTGAGGCGTCGTCGGTGGATGTGTCGACGACCGAGGCGCCGTGGGCCGACTCGAGGCGGCTCATCGGCTGGCCTGGTCGTCACGGCTCGAGGAGCGCAGTGGTGCCTGGCCCTGGGCATCGCGGCCCAGGCAGCGGGCCAGCACGTCGCCGAGGTATTCGGGAAACAGGGTGTCGAGACCGGCACGGAACTGCTCGGCATCGGCACTCGCCACCACCAGATAGCCCAGGCACTCGCCACGGGTCAGGCGCACGATGACGGCGGAGCCGCGCGTGGCATCGGCCTGGCTGGCATCGACGAGGTCTGCGCAGTCGGCGCCGAGTGGCCACTGATGGTCGGGCAGCAGGGCTTCCCAGCGCGTGCGCGGCATGGCCAGGCAGCGGCTGGCGCGCCCCTCGAGCAGGCGCTCGAACTGCTCGCCGCGCGCATCGTCGAGCGCCTGGCGCGGTGGCTGTGCCGAGGCACCGGCATCGCGCTGCCACAGACAGACGGCCGCGATGTCGAACAGCTCGCTGAGACGCGTGGCCAGCGTTTCGGCCAGCGCATCATCGGACTCGGCATCGAGCAGATCCAGCACCAGCTGACGCAGACGCTGATAGCGACTCTCGTTGTCGCGCGCGGCGGTCAACAGCTCCTCGAGGCGCTCTTCTGCCTGATCAGTCCGCCCGCGCAGGTCATGTACCAGCCGCTCCAGCAACGAGATGCTGCCGCCGCGTGCTTCCGGGTGTGGCACCCGCATGCGTTGCAGCAACCCTTCACGCCCCTCGAAGAAATCGGGATGCGTGGCCAGCCATTCGGCGACCCGATCCGGGTCCAGCGTACGCGGGCGACGTGACACGGGTGACTCGGCCATGTGGGACTCCTTGCGGACGGTTGGCAGCGGGACGCCGTCGGCCATGTTTCCGGCAGCGTCCCTCGGCTGGGGCTGGCGATCTACAGGATGATGCGGCCTTCGAAGACGGTCTCGGCGGGGCCGGTCATGAATACCGGCTGGCCGTCGCCAGCCCATTCGATGCTCAGGGTGCCGCCGGGCAGCGTGACATTGACCGGGCTTGCCAGCAGGCCACGGCGAATGCCGGACGCGACCGCCGCACAGGCGCCGGTGCCACAGGCCAGCGTCTCGCCGACACCGCGCTCGAAGACACGCAGGCGCGCTTCGTGCGGCGAGACGACCTCGAGGAAGCCGGCATTGACGCGCTTGGCGAAGCGCGGATGCGCTTCGATCCGCGGGCCCAGCGTCAGTACCGGGGCCTGCTCGACACTGTCGACCAGCAGCACCGCGTGGGGGTTGCCCATCGAGACGACGCCGATTTCCAGCGTCTCGCCGTCGACGTCCAGGGTATGCACCGGCAGGTCGGCCTCGGCCTCGAAGGGCAGCGCGGCGGGGGCGAAGCGCGGCGCGCCCATGTCGACGCGCACACGACCATCCTCGGCCACGACCAGGGTCAGCGGGCCGCCGGCCGTCTCGACGCGAATCTCGCGCTTGGTGGTCAGGCGCTGTTCACGCACGAAGCGCGCGAAGCAGCGCGCCCCGTTGCCGCAGTTCTCGACTTCACTGCCATCGGCATTGTAGATGCGATAGCGGAAGTCCATGTCCGGGTCGCGGGGCGGCTCGACCACCAGCAGCTGGTCGAAGCCGATGCCGAAGTTGCGGTCCGCCAGACGGCGGATATCGGCATCGCGCAGGCGACTGCGCTGCGAGATCAGGTCAATGACCATGAAGTCATTGCCCAGTCCGTGCATCTTGGTGAAGTTCACCAGCATCAGGCATCACCTTCCGGCAGCAGTTGCTCACCGGTCCACAGTTCTTCGAGGCGCTCGCGACGACGCACCAGGTGCATCTCGGGGCCATCGACCATCACCTCGGCAGGACGGCAGCGGCTGTTGTAGCTCGAGGCCATCACGAAGCCGTAGGCACCGGAAGAGCGCACGGCGAGCAGGTCGCCCGGCGCGATGGCCAGTTCGCGGTCCTTGCCGAGGAAGTCACCGGTCTCGCAGACCGGGCCGACCACATCGTAGCTGGCGGACTTGCGCGTCTCGCGCGTGTCGACGGTGACGATGTTCTGCCACGCCTGATACAGCGACGGACGGATCAGGTCATTCATGCCGGCATCGATGATGGCGAAGTTCTTCTCTTCACCGGGCTTGAGGTATTCGACGCGGGTCAGCAGCACGCCGGCGTTGGCGGCGATGGAGCGGCCCGGTTCGAACAGCAGCGTCATCTCGCTGCCGTGCTCATAGCGGGCCAGGCGCTCCAGTAGGGCGCTGGCGTAGGCGAAGGGCTCCGGCGGAGTCTCGTTCTGGTAGGGCACGCCGAGGCCGCCGCCGAGATCGAGGTGCTCGATGACGATGCCGCGTTCACGCAGGCGATCCAGCAGGACCAGCAGGCGTTCGAGGGAATCGAGGAAGGGCGCCAGCTCGGTCAGCTGGGAGCCGATATGGCAGTCGGCACCGACCACCTGCACGTGCTCCATGGCGTTGGCGATCTCGTAGACCTCCAGCGCCTGTTCGACCGGAATGCCGAACTTGTTGGCCTTGAGGCCAGTAGAGATGTACGGGTGAGTGCCGGCATCGACGTCGGGATTGATGCGCAGCGACACCGGTGCGACGCGTCCGAGACGGCCGGCGACGGCGTTGAGGCGCTCAAGCTCCGGCAGCGACTCGACGTTGAAGCACTTGATGCCCAGCTCCAGCGCACGCTCCATCTCGCCGGCCTGCTTGGCGACGCCGGAGAAGACCACCTTGGCGGGGTCGCCGCCGGCCTTGATGACGCGCTCCAGCTCACCGGCGGAGACGATGTCGAAGCCGGCGCCCAGACGTGCCAGCACATTGAGCACCGCCAGGTTGGAATTGGCCTTCACGGCATAGCAGATGAGATGCGGGTGGTCGCCCAGCGCATCCTGATAGGCCTTGAAGTGGCGCTCGAGCGTGGCACGGCTGTAGACGTAGCACGGCGTGCCGAACTGCTCGGCCAGCGTGGCGAGCGAGACGTCTTCGGCGTGCAGCACGCCATCCTGATAAACGAAGTGATCCATGATCCGGCCTGCAAGATGTCGCGCCGGCGGGCATCACCCGCCGGAGATGAATAAGGGGGCTCAGGCGTCGCTGCCGGAAGTCTCGGCAGCGGCGGTGCTCTCTGTCTCGGAGGCGTCAGCGGCCGGCGCGGGAGCTTCGGCACGCTGACCACCGGCATCGGCGTCCGCCGGCAGATAGAGCGGGCCTTTCTGGCCGCAGCCGGCCAGCAGGCCAGCACCCAGCAGCAGCGCCGCGAGGGTGCGAAGGGTATGACGGGCGGACTGGCTCATCAGATGACGCATCGGGCGGCCTCCTGGTAGCAAGCGATAGAGCGATGCGGGCCCGGTTGCCATGGCTGGCGACCAGGCCCGAAAGAGGATGATCAGGCGCGCGAGGCCAGGGCGTCACGCGCACGCTGCACGGCAGCGCGGACCTGGTTCGGCGCGGTGCCACCGATGTGATTGCGCGCCGCGACGGAGCCTTCCAGCGTCAGCACGTCGAAGACGTCCTGCTCGATGGTGTCGGAGAACTGCTGGAGCTCTGCCAGGGTCATCTCGGACAGGTCGCGCTGCTGCTCGATGCCGAAGGCGACGGACTTGCCGACGATCTCGTGGGCATCACGGAAGGCGACACCCTTGCGCACCAGGTAATCCGCCAGGTCAGTCGCGGTGGCGAAGCCCTTGCTGGCCGAGGCGTACATGTTGTCGGACTTGGCGCGGATCGCCGGAATCATGTCGGCGAAGGCACGCAGGCTGCCGCGCACGGTATCGATGGTATCGAACAGCGGCTCCTTGTCTTCCTGATTGTCCTTGTTGTACGCCAGCGGCTGGGACTTCATCAGGGTCAGCAGGCTCATCAGGTGGCCATAGACACGGCCGGTCTTGCCGCGCACCAGCTCCGGCACGTCCGGGTTCTTCTTCTGCGGCATGATGGAGGAGCCGGTGCAGAAGCGGTCCGGCAGGTCGATGAAGTCGAACTGGGCGCTGGTCCACAGCACCAGCTCTTCGCTCATGCGTGACAGGTGCATCATCAGCAGGCTGGCGAAGCTGGTGAATTCGATGGCGAAGTCACGGTCGCTGACCGAATCGAGGCTGTTCTCGGTCGGACGGTCGAAGCCGAGCAGCTCGCTGGTGACGTGACGGTCGATGGGGAAGGTGGTGCCGGCCAGCGCCGCGGCGCCAAGCGGCAGCACGTTCATGCGCACGCGGCAGTCACGCAGGCGGTCCTGGTCGCGGGCGACCATTTCCTGCCAGGCCAGCAGGTGGTGGCCGAAGGTGACCGGCTGGGCGCTCTGCAGGTGAGTGAAGCCCGGCATGATGGTGTCGGCTTCCTGCTCGGCCAGCCCCAGCATGCCTTCGCGCAGACGCGTCAGTTCGGCGTCGATGGCGTCGATCTCGTCACGCAGATAGAGGCGGATGTCGGTGGCGACCTGGTCGTTGCGTGAACGGCCGGTGTGCAGCTTCTTGCCGGTGATGCCGATCTTGGCGGTCAGGCGTGCCTCGATGTTCATGTGCACGTCTTCCAGTGCCACGGACCACTCGAATTCGCCCCGCGCGATCTCTTCGCTGATTTCCTTCAGTCCCGCGATGATGACGTCGCATTCTTCTTCGCTCAGCACGCCGACACCGGCCAGCATGGTGGCGTGGGCGATGGAGCCCTGGATGTCGTGCTGCGCCATGCGCTGATCAAAATCGACGGAGGCGGTGAAACGTGCCACGAAGGCATCGGTCGGCTCGCTGAAGCGGCCGCCCCAGGACTGATTGGTAGATTCGCTCATCGGGATCTCGAATTGTGGTGACGTGTCCAGAGTTCGGCGTCCGGTGCACGGTCGCGCAGCCGGTATCGTTGACCTTGGAGTGTACCAGACTCCTGCGCGTGGGCGAGGGGCCGCGGCCAGTCCGGCGGATCGCAGGAAAGCGTGCCACGGATTTTCCCCCTGAGGTGACTGGCTTTATGATAAGTGTCATCAGAGGGCAGCGCTGTTCGTCAGTCAGGTTTGCTCAACAACTTCGAATCAGATGGCGTGCGTTGCGCGCCAGCAAGGAGAATGCCGTGCCCCGCCGTGAGATTCTGCGTATCGCGACCCGCAAGAGCCTGCTCGCCCTGTGGCAGGCCGAACACGTCAAGGCGCGACTCGAGGCCCTGCATCCTGGCTTGAGCGTCGAGCTGGTGCCGATGTCGACGCGTGGTGACAAGATTCTCGATACCCCGCTGGCCAAGATCGGCGGCAAGGGGCTGTTCGTGAAGGAGCTGGAAGAGGCGATGCTCGACGGGCGCGCCGATATCGCCGTGCACTCCATGAAGGACGTGCCGATGCACTTCCCGGAGTCGCTGGGACTGGCGGTGATTCTCGAGCGTCACGCCCCGACCGACGCCTTCGTGTCCAACACCTGTGCCAACTTCGATGCCCTGCCGCAGGGCGCGCGCCTGGGCACCTCCAGCCTGCGCCGTGGTCTGCAGGCCAAGGCGGCACGCCCGGACCTGGAAGTGCTGAGCCTGCGCGGCAATGTCCAGACGCGTCTTGGCAAGCTGGATGCCGGCGAGTTCGATGCCATCATCCTGGCCACTTCCGGCCTGCAGCGCCTCGAGCTGGATGCGCGCATCACCGCCGAGATGGACGCCGAGACCTGCCTGCCAGCCTGTGGTCAGGGTGCGCTCGGCATCGAGTGCAACCTGCAGGACGAGGAGATTCTTGCGCTGCTCGAGCCGCTGGCCCATGAAGACTCCAGCCGTTGCGTGCTGGCCGAGCGCGCCATGAACACGCACCTGGAAGGTGGCTGTCAGGTGCCGATCGGCGGCTATGCCGTGCTCGAGGAAGGCGGCAGCCAGCTGTGGCTGCGTGCGCTGGTCGGCAACCCCGACGGGACGGTCATCCTGCGCGCCGAAGCGCGTGGTCCGTCCGATGCCCCGGAAGCGCTGGGCGTCGCCGTCGCGGAAGACCTGCTCTCCCAGGGTGCCGGCGAGATTCTGGCGGCGGTCTACGGCGACGCTCGTGGCTGAGGTGTCAGCGATGGCAAAGGCGTCGCGTCTTGAGGTGTTGACGACGCGGCCGGGCTCGCGCGGAGCGGTTCTCGATGCGATGCTGAGTGAGGCGGGCTGCGAGGTGGAGTGCCTCAAGCTGATGGCGCTCGAGGCCTTGCCGCTGGAACCCGCCGCGCGTCAGGCGATCATCGATGTCGATCTGTATCGCGGCGTGATCGTGATCTCGCCCCAGGCCGCCGGCTATCTGGCCGATTGGCTGGAGGAGTGGTGGCCACAGCTGCCTGAAGGCGTCAGCTTCTATGCCGTCGGCGCGGCCACGGCCGAAGTGCTGCATTCGCGGCTGGGGGTGCCGGTGCGTGTCCCGCCGCGCGCCACGCGCGGTGAGCATGCCGAGCGCGATGCGCCGGTCGGCACCACCAGCGAAGCCTTGCTGTCGCTGCCATCGCTCAGGACGCTTGCGGGTCAGCGCTGGTTGCTGGTGGCCGGGGAAGGCGGGCGTCCGCTGCTGGAAGAGACGCTGGTGGCACGGGGCGCTCAGGTCACGCGTCTGGCACTTTATCGACGCCTTCCGTTGGCTTTGTCGCCGCAACAGGCTGGCCGTCTGGCGGCGGGCGCGTATGATGCAATGGTGGTGACCAGCAATGAACTGCTCGAGACGGTGATGGCATCGGTGACGCCGCAGGCCTTGCACCAACCGCTAATCGTGTCGAGCCACCGTTTGGCTACACTGGCACACGCTCATGGTTTCGAGCGCGTGACGGTCGCCGAGGACGCTTCACCCGGGGCCCTGACGCAGGCAGTACTTCGCGCCTGCGCCCCCATCAGCAAGACTCGCCATGCAGTGACCGGCGCCACTGCGCCTGGTCCGCGTGAGGCCATCGATTCCCAAGAATCCGGAAAAGGGCAAGCGTAGATGAGCAACCGAGAACACGATCAGGAAGATAACGGCTCTGCCGGCATGACGCCCGGCAAGTCGGGCGACAAGGATGCTGCCGCTCGCGCATCAGATGCTTCTTCCGCTTCCGGCGTTTCCGCCGATGACACTGCCTCTGGCCGCCCTGGCGCCGAGGCCTCCCGTTCGTCCTCTTCCTCGTCATCCGACACGGCTGATGCCCCGCGCGAGCGCCGCTCGCGAGGTGGGCGCAATCGTCGTGGGCGTGGCAAGGGGCAGGGCAGCTCCTCCTCTTCAACCTCATCCTCCACTGCCAGTGAGTCCACGCCCGTGAGCCAGACTTCAGACGACAACGCATCGACGCCTTCCGGCGCAAAATCGCCGCTTCCGGAGCGTAGCGAACCCGCCAAGGAGGCGTCTGCCGCCAAGCCGAGTGCTGGCAAGGCCTCTTCCAGCAAGGCGACTCCCGGCAAGCCCTCCACGCCGGCTGGCAAGACGGCCAGCGCGAGTGGCGCTGGTGGTGCAGGCCTGGGTGGCACGACGGCACCCGGCACACCGCCGCCCGGCGAGCCGCAGGGCAAGAAGAGCAAGGCCGGCAGCATCGCGCTGATTCTCGTCATCTTGCTGGCCATCGTGGTCGCGGTGCTGGCGTGGTTCGGCTGGCAGCGTCTGAACGCGCTGCCGGATGCCCAGGGCCTCGACAAGCAGGTCAGCGAGAGCGTGACCCAGCAGGTCGGCCAGGTCTCCAGCAAGGTCGATGGCCTGTCGAGCACGCTGGAGAAGAATGAATCCCGCGTCAGCGAGCTCGACAAGCGCCTGTCCAGCGAGAGCCAGGACACCGAGCAGGCCCTCAACAAGGTGCTCGAGGAGCTCAGCAAGTCCCAGCAGACCGACGCGCGTGACTGGCACTATGCGGAAGCCGAGTACCTGCTGCGCCTCGCCAACCAGCGTCTGCAGCTGGAACGTGACGTGAACGGTGCCGATGCGCTGCTCGAGAACGCCGATGCGCGTATCGCGGCGGCCAACAATCCGGCGCTGCTGCCGGTGCGCAAGGCCATCCAGTCCGAGCTGGCCAGCCTGGACAGCGTGCCGCGCGTCGATCGCAGCGGTATCTATCTGGCGCTGCTCGCCGAGCAGGAACAGCTGGCGCGTCTGCCGCTCAAGCAGGACGTGGCCGAGATCGCCGCCAAGGTCGAGAACGACGCGGCGCCGACAGGCGGTTGGCAGCAGCAGCTGGCCCGCTTCGGCAACGAGCTGAAGGACCTGGTCACCGTGCGTCGTCATGACGAGGCACTGGAAGCCCTGATCACGCCGGAGCAGGAATCCTACCTGCGTCAGAACGTGCGTCTGGTGCTGGAGCAGGCGCAGCTGGCGCTGCTCAAGGAGGAGCCGAAGCTCTACCAGGCCGCCATCGACAAGGCCATCACGCTGGTCAATGGCTACTACGACACCAAGACCGATGGCGTGCAGAATGCCGTCGCCAAGCTGGAAGAGCTCAAGAGCAAGACCATCCGTCCGGAGCTGCCTGACATCTCCGCCTCTCTGAGCAAGCTGCGTGAGCTGATCGAGCGTCGCGCCCAGCAAGGGGGTGGCAACGCATGAGAGTCCTGATACTGCTGATCATCATCGGGCTGGCCATCGGTGCCCTGTTCGGGCAACTGATGCAGGCCTTCCCGGGCTACTGGCTGATTCGCGTCGGCGATACCTCGGTCCAGACCTCCTTCTGGTTCGGCTTGATCCTGCTGTTCGCGGGCTTCGTGGTGCTGCACTTCGGTCTGCGCCTGCTGTCGCGCTTCGCGCATCCGTTCTCCCGCCTCAAGGTGTGGAACAGCCGTACGCGTCACCGCAATGCCACGCGCAAGACCGTACGGGGTCTGGTGGCGCTGGCCGAAGGCCGCTGGAAGAGGGCCGAGAAGTCGCTGACTCACTCAGCGGAAGATTCCAGCACGCCGCTGGTCAACTACCTGTCCGCCGCCCTGGCCGCGCACTATCAGGGGCGTTTCGAGCAGGCGGATACGCTGCTCAAGCGGGCGCACGAGTCCACCCAGGGCTCCGAGAGTGCCGTGGGTCTGGTGCAGGCGCAGCTGATGCTGGACCGCCAGCAGCATGAACAGGCGCTGGCGACCCTGACGCGTCTCGACAAGCAGCTGGGCGAGCACCCGCAGGTGCTCAAGCTGCTCAAGCAGGCCTATCTGGCGGTCAATGACTGGGATGGTCTGCGTCGTCTGATGCCGCGTCTCGACAAGCAGGACCTCATCTCCCCCGAGGAGAAGAAGGAGCTGGAACAGCGTGCCTATGTGGCGCTGATCCAGCAGGCCGCGCGCAATCCGGAAGACATCGAGCGCGTGCGCAACCTGTGGGCCGACATGCCGGACCACCTGCGTACCGACGTGAATCTGGTCGCGCTCTACGCCGAGGCGCTGATCGCCGGTGGTCAGGAAGGTCTGGCCGAGCGTCTGCTGCGTCACTCCCTCAAGGAGTGCTGGGATTCGCGTCTGGTGCTGCGTTACGGCCTGCTGGACGTGGATGCACCGCGTCAGCTGGTGTATGCCGAGAAGTGGCTGCAGGAGCGTCCGAATGATCCGGACCTGCTGCTGTCGCTGGGCCGTCTGGCACTGCGCAACGCCAGCTGGGGCAAGGCTCAGGAGTACTTCGAGGCTAGCCAGCGCCAGCGTCCGAGCGGTACGGTGTGTGCTGAACTCGCGCGTCTGTTCGCCAACCTGGGCGAGCACAACAAGAGTCAGCTCTACTACCGTCAGAGCGTCGAGCTGCTGGATCGCTCACTGCCGGCCCTGCCGCAGCCGAGCAAGGACAACGCCTGAGGGGCGGCCGCCGAGTGTCAGTCAACCGTCGAGCTACAGCCGCCTGGTGCCAACCCCCGAGTGCCAACTAAGGCATGACAGGCGTCATGAGGGCTGGCGGACAAGACACTCGGCGGCTTGCACGATGTTTCCTTGTTTGATGAAAGGTATTGCCCAATTGCACCGGTCGCGCTGTCGGCCGGTGATGCAGGTTTCTCTCCGGGGTATCCACGTTCACACGCTGTGTGACGGGATGCCCTTCTTTTTGCCCGCATGACGGGCGCTGAGGGCATTCTCGCCCAGGCTTTCGCCCTGTCAGCACGCCGCCGTGAGATGTCGGTGGGTGCATGCTGGCGTGGGCATGGCCGGTGCCGGATTTCTCGTTGCTGATCCGGCAACGATGCGTCCGGGCCTGCACGGCCAGAGCGTGAGCGTGTGGCGCTGGCTGGAAGCGATTCCTCCGTGCGATGATTCTGCGTGTCGGATGCGCCCATGCACGTGGTGCATCTACGGGCCGAGTCCGGTCCGTTTCCCCAAGCGATGATGGAGTCTGCATGTTGCATAAGTCCCTGGCCCTGATGGGCGCCTCTGTACTGGCCGTGTCACTGGCCGGTTGTGCCGCTACCGGTAACAGCTCGTCCAGCAACGCCGCCAGCTCCTCCAGCTCGTCCAGCTCCATGATGAGCCTCGCCAGCAGCATGCTGAGCAGCCAGACAGGCCAGTCCCTGCCGGCGGCCGACCTGATGTCCAGCCTGACTTCCCAGCTGGGTGTGTCCTCCACTCAGGCGCTGGGTGGCTCTGCTGCCATGCTGGCGCTGGCCCAGTCCCAGCTTGGCACCAGCGCGACCTCCGAGCTGTCCACCGACGTGCCGCAGCTGTCCAGCCTGACCAGCAGCAGCTCGCTGTCCACGCTCTCCAGCCTGGCGAGCCTGAGCGGCAACGACAATGCCACGGCATTGGCCAGCACCGTCGGCAATGTCGATGACAGCGCGTCTCTGGACAGCGCCTTCTCCGCGCTGGGCATGGACAGCAGCATGGTCTCCCAGTTCGCGCCGGTGCTGCTCAGCTACATGGGCGGCGAAGGCGTCAGCTCGACGCTGCTGAGCTCGCTGTCCAGCATGTGGGGCACCGGCTCCTGAGCCAGCCTCGTGTATGAGGTGTGAGGCAGTGTTTTATGCCCGCACATGAAAACGCCCCCGAGCCACTGGCTCGGGGGCGTTTTCGTTTCAGGACGGCTGCCTGCGCAGGCAGCCGTGTCGGGGCAGCCGTGTCGGGATAGTGCAGGCGCTTGATCAGTCGCCGTCGGCATCCGGTTGGGTGGTCTGACGGATGCGCTGTTCCTCGGCATCCACGACTTCGCCGTCTTCGGTGGCATGACGCGTCAGCGGATTCTCCTCGCGACGCTTGGCGACCTTGGCGGCTGCCTCGCGCTGCTCGGGGGTCTTCGGTTGACCGGCGGCCGAGCCATCGATCACGAACGGCGCCTGCATGGTGCGCACGTTGGCCGGCGGCGCACCACCGTCCTTGTCCTGACCGAAGTACATGGTCATGTGCGGGAACGGGATCTCGATGCCAGCGGCGTCGAAGTGCTGCTTCACGAGTTTGTTGTACTCGCGGCCGATGGCCCACTGGTTGCCCGGGCTGGTCTTGATCATCACGCGGATGTTGACCGAGCTGTCGGCCAGGGCCGAGACGCCGGCGATGGTGACCGGCTCGAGAATCTCCGGACCATAGCTGCCTGCCTCGAGCTCATCGAAGGCCGCACGCAGGTGCACGATGGCGTGGTCGACATTCTCGCGATAGGAGATGCCGTATTCGCCGACATGGTAGGCGAAGTCACGCATGTAGTTGGAGACGGTATCCACCGACGAGAACGGCACGATATGGAAGGTGCCGGACAGGTCACGGATGCCCACCGAGCGGATGGTCAGGCGTTCCGCGGTACCGGTCACGCCACCGGCAGAGACCACATCGCCGGTGTTGATGGCGTTCTCCAGCTGGATGAACACCCCGGTGATGATGTCCTGCACCATCTTCTGGGCGCCGAAGCCGATCGCCAGACCCAGTACCCCGGCACCGGCCAGCAGCGGCGCGATGTCGATGCCGATCTCGGACAGCACGATCATCGCGGTGAAGACGATCATCGCGATGGCAATGGCATTGCGGAACAGCGCCAGCAGAGTCTCCACCCGCGAGGACGGCTTGCCCTTGCCGGTGTCCGGATTGAGCTTGTGCTCGATCAGGCTGGCGATGCCTACCCAGACTGCGATGGCGAAGGCGAGAATGAACAGCACATGGAAGATGCGCGACAGCAGCAGGGCACCGGCATCGGTTGCCAGCCACTCGCCGAGCGCCACGATGTGCCAGGCATTCAGCACCATGCCGACCACCACGATCAGGATGATGGCGCGCATGATGCGCAGCGCGGTGGGGATGTAGGAGTTGAGGCGCTTCTCGAGCAGCGGCAGCTGACCACGCAGCTTGTCGGAGATCTGGATGCGCTTGCCGATCAGCTGCGTCACCACGCGCGACAGCAGAGCACCGCCGCCGATGGCGAGCAGCGTCTTGAGCGTCGCCCCCATCATGAACGGCAGCGCCTCTTCAGGCGTCGTCTGCGAGATGATGAACAGGGTGGCGAAGTAGGCCAGCGCGATCAGGTGCCAGGTGCGCGCCAACATGCGCAGACACACGGCGATGATCGCGTTGTGCGCCTCGCGGGCTTGAGTGAGCAGGCGGTCACGCAGAATGATGCGATTGCGCGAGATCACCACGATGGCCCAGACGAGGGTGATGGCCATGATCAGCAGATTGACGAAGCTGCCGACGGCCGGCGCCAGGTTGTTGTTGATCATCGGCACCACGACCAGGATGCCGTAGCCGATGAAGCCGGCCAGCATGGCCAGGGAGCGGTTCCAGTACCGCGCCACGTCATCCGGCATCGGCAGCAGACGCAGCCCCTTGTAGCCGGAGGAGAACAGCATGCGCATCAGGGCCTTGAACAGCTCGATGACCAGATAGGCGTTCAGGAACATCGACTCGCGCTGACCGATCACGCCCTGTTCGCCATAGGCGAAGATGGCGAGCAGATAGCCGCCGAGGAAGGCGAGACCGATGACCGCGATGTCCACCACCGCCGCGACCAGCACTGCCAGCAGGGTGCGCAGCAGCGGGCTGCGGTGCTGGCCATCCAGTGACCACTGGCTGACGCGCGAGAACAGCGGCTTGGCGAGTCTGCGCAGCACGAGGAACAGTGCGATGGTCGAGATGACGACCAGCCCGAGGCTTACGGCCTCGCCGGTGAAGCGACTCCAGTCGATCTCGTCGGCGTCCTCGTTGGCCAGACCATCGAGGGTGCCTAGCATGCGGTCCAGCGTGGCGGAAAGATCCGCGACCAGGTCCTGGCTGATGGCCGCCAGCTGGCGCGACAATGACGGCGAGTCCTCGCTCAGGGTGACGTCTTCTCCCGCCACCTCGACGGCTTGTTCACTCGCCTTGCTGTCCAGCTGTCGCAGGCCTTCGATCAGGGCCTCGCGCTGACTGGGGTCTTCCAGCAGCGTGGCCAGACTCTCGTAGGAGGATGTCGCGCCATCGCCGCTGCCGCCCTCGGCCGGGGCGGCATGGGACAGGCTGCTGAACCCGAGGCTCAACACCATCAACAGCATCATCAGGGCGGACCTCAGCCAGGCAGGTCGCCATGAGTCCGGTTGGCGCGAGGCAGCAAGGGTGGGAGGGGAGTGCGGGGGTGTCGGAATCGCCACAGATGGCTTCTCCATGTCGGTGAGTGTGTGAGGCGTCGGGGTAGAGAGTGAGAGCAGGCTCCGCAGGTGCATCAGAGGCTCGCAAGCGTCCCATCAATAACGCGAGGATCTGTCAGGTAGATGTTGAAGGGGCGTCACGCGCGTCCTGCGCGCACGCCGAGCGAGAGTCCATCCCTCAGTTATCGGGGCACTTGGTGCTATCCCAACCCCTGCGGGGCTCCGCCAGAGACATTCTTGCGCACAGCCTGCGGCAGGCGCCGCCAACCTTCAAGGTCTTCAGGCGCTGCTCGGGGGAGAGGCGGGACCTGCTGCCACGCAGGATGTTGCAATGTCGCGTTGCATGAACTGGTGTGGTGAGTCACAGGATGAGTCGGTATTGTTGCGATTGATTATTATTCGCTGTTCAGGTGTGATAGTCATGCGCACAGGGGCCGCCTTGCGGTATCGTCCTGCGCAGGATCACGCCTGCCTTCGCTTGAGTGCGAGATCATTTCCTTCATTTCGGAGTACTGCATGACCGTCTCGTCGACTGCTTTTACTGCTCGTGGCATGACCCGGCCTGCATGGTTCAAACAGGGCCTGATGGCGACCTTGGCGGTAGCGCTGATGGGGGCTTCCCTGTCTGCCGAGGCACGCAGTGTCGAGACGGCCTACGGTGAGCTGGACATCGAAGGCACGCCGCAGCGTGTCGTCACCCTGTACGAAGGCGCGCTGGATGTGGCCGTCGCCAGTCAGGTGACGCCGCTGGGCACCGTGACCACGCGTGGCGGTGATGGCGTGGCGAGCTATATCCAGTCGCAGGTGCCGGACATCAAGATCATCGGCACGCCGCGTGAATTCAATCTCGAGGCGATCGTCGCGCTCAAGCCGGACCTGATCCTGGCACCGCCGGGCCTCGACAAGACCCAGTACCAGCTGATGTCGCGTCTGGCGCCGACCGTCGTGCCGAGCGCTTCGGCGCTGAGCCAGCAGGGCTGGAAGGAGCAGAGTCGTGTCTATGCCGAGGCGCTGGGCGAGACGGCCGAAGCGGAACTCGAGACACGTCTGGCTGCCATCGACGCGCACGCCGCGCGTCTGAAGGCCGAGATGACCACCCCGGAAACCGCCAGCCTGGTGCGTCGCATGCCGGGCGGCCTGATGGCGATGTCCGACCAGCTGTTCGCGACCGGCCTGATGGCGGCCAGCGGCTATGAGCTGGTCGGTGGTGATCTGGTCAAGCCGGGTCGCCCGCATTCCGATCCGCTCAGCGACGAGAACATGGCACGCATCGATGCGCAGACCATCTTCCTCGCCACCATGGACGATTCCTCTGATGCCGCGGTCGACGCTTTGGCGGCAGAACCGGCCTTCCAGCGTCTCGAGACAGCGGACCGCGACAGCCTGGTCGGCGTGAATGGCCAGCTGTGGACCAGCGCCAGTGGCCCGTTGGCCGCGGAAGCACTGCTGAAGGATATCGACCGGGCGCGCGATGATGGCTAGTCGCAGTCATGTCGGTGCACGACGTTTGACCCCTGCGCAGGCAGGGGACCTCCCGCAACCGCGACGCGGGAGGTGGTATGCAGGCTGAAGAGACCTCTCCACAGGTCCGCAGGCCACGCGCACATGCCGCCCGGATGACCCGCAGGGTCTCCGGGCGTCTTGCGTTGCGTCAGGTGATGCCGCTGGCCTGCCTGAGTGCCCTGCTGACCTGTCTGGCCAGCCTGCTGTGGGGGGCTGGTGATGTCGGCCCCTGGCAGGCGCTGCAGGTGCTGGCCGGACAGGGCAGTGATCAGGCGCGCTTCGTGGTGCTCGAGCTGCGCGCGCCGCGTACCCTGATCGGCATGGTGGTCGGCATGATGCTCGCCTGTGGCGGCGCCCTGATGCAGGTGGTGGCACGCAACCCGCTGGCGGAGCCGGGCTTGCTGGGCGTGAGTGCCGGGGCCTCCTTTGCCGTGGCCGTGGCGTTGTTGCTGGGGATGGAAGCGACCGGCATGCACGTGATGGTGGCGCAGAGTGGTGCGCTGCTGGGCTGTCTGTTTGTGATGAGCACCGTGCGGATGAGCGGCGCACGTCAGGACCCGGTGCGCCTGGTGCTGGCCGGCGCGGCGCTGTCGAGCCTGCTGGTGGCGCTGACGTCTCTGGCCTTGCTGGTCGATCAACGCGCGGCCGACGAGATCCGCTTCTGGGTGATCGGCAGTCTGGCCGGGCGCTCGCTGGAGGCGCTTTACAGCAGCCTGCCCAGTATCCTGCTCGCGGTGCTGCTGACGCTGTGGCTGGCGCGGCCGCTCTCCGCGATGGTGCTGGGTGAGCAGGTCGCCAGTGGCCTGGGCCATCATCCCAAGCGCGTGCGCAAGGTCGCGATCCTGGTGGTGGCGCTGCTGGTCGGTGCCGCGACGGCCCTGGCAGGGCCGGTGGCCTTTGTCGGCCTCGCCGTGCCCTATGTGGCGCGTGCGCTGTGCGGCGCCGATGTGCGGCGCACGCTGTGGCTGTGCCTGCCGCTGGGCGTGACCATGCTGCTGAGCGCCGATGTGGTGTCGCGGCTGGTCGTGCCGCCCTCGGAGCTGCCGTTGGGGGTGCTGACGACCCTGATGGGCGCGCCCGTGCTGATTGCCGTGGTGCGTGCTCGCCGTCTGCCCACCCTGTAGTAGTTGGTGCCTCTGGCGCTTGCGGCGTGAACGATGATGGAGGCCAGGCTGGCGCGCATGCCGGCGCCATCGCCTCATTGCTTGAATCGACCGGCCCTGTCAGGCGTTGTCCTGACAGGGCCTTGTTTGGAATCGATGATGTCTAGACCTTCACCGCCTGATCCCCTTCGCTCGGCCCCTACCGGCACGCTCTGGTGGCGACATGGCAAGCTGTCCCTGCTGCTGTTGCGTGCGCCATTGCTGGCGGCCGGAATACTGCTGCTGGCGCTGCTGATGGCCAGTGTCGCCTCGCTGATGCTGGGCAGTGCCGGCCTCGGGCCGTGGGATGCCTTCAAGGCGGCCTTCGGGCACGGCGAGTTCGCCACCGTCTTCGTGGTGCAGGAGCTGCGTCTGCCGCGCCTGCTGGCCGGCATCGCCACGGGCGCTGCCTTCTCGCTGGCGGGCTGTCTGATGCAGACCCTGGCCGGCAACCGTCTGGCGACGCCGGGTATCATCGGCATCGACAATGGCGCGACCGCCTTCGCGGTGGCCTCCGTGGTCGGAATGGGCATCTCGCTGGCGCCGCCGGTGATGGCGCTGAGCGGTGCCGTGATCGCCACTGCGCTGGCCTTCGGGCTCTCCGGCGGCATCGGCACGCGCGGTTATCGCTTCCTGGTCGCCGGTATCGGGGTCGGGGCGCTGTTCGGTGCCGGAACGCAGCTGATGCTGGCAAGAGTCTCCATCGATGCCGCCAACAGCGCCTATCCGTGGACGGTCGGCAGCCTCAATGCGCGTGACGCCGACTCGCTCACCTGGCTCGGGCTGGCCTTGCTGATCGGCGTGCCGATCGCGCTCTGGCTGGGGCGCGGGCTGAATACGCTGCGCTTCACCGACCGCGTCGCGACCGGGCTGGGGCAGCCGGTCTCGCGTGTACGGCTGATCACGCTGTGGCTGTCGGTCGTGCTGACGGCGGCGGCTGTCGCGGTGGCCGGGCCGGTAGGCATGGTGGCGCTGGTGGGCCCCGAGATCGCACGCTACCTGTCGCGCCACAAGGGCGTGCCGCTGCTGGCCTCGGCGCTGGCCGGTGCGCTGGTGATGGTGCTGGCAGACCTCGCCGGTCGCACCCTGCTGTCGCCACTGGAAATCCCGGTAGGTATCGTGATGGCCGTGGTCGGCAGCCCTTATCTGCTGTGGATACTGCTGCGCAGCCCGCGCTAGCCGTTGCCCCTATTTTCCTGCTGAGCGGCCCAGGGCCAGCCCTGGCCACTCAGCGTCGCACGACATGTTTCAGCGGCTGATGATGTTCCAGCGGCCGATGATGTTTCAGGAGAGTGCGCCATGAGCGCTGAGACGATGCTTGATCCGCGAGCGATGAATTCCCCGGCCGATCGCCACGCCGCGGCCACCACCGATACCCTGCGAGCGAACGAGCTGTCGCTGGGCTATGGCGCGCGCCAGCGCCATGTCACCGTGATCGATTCGCTGACCCTGGGGCTGCCCGACGGCAAGGTGACGGCGATCGTCGGGCCCAACGGCTGTGGCAAGTCGACACTGCTGGCAGGGCTGGCTCGCCTGCAATTGCCTGAGTCAGGCGCGGTGCTGCTGGAGGGCAAGGACATTCACGCCTACAAGCGGCGCGAAGTGGCCCAGCGCATCGCGCTGCTGCCCCAGGAGACACACTCGCCCGAGGGGGTGACGGTGCATGAGCTGGTGCGTTTCGGTCGCCAGCCCTATCAGGGCGCGCTGAGCCAGTGGTCTGAGGAGGATCAGCGGCTGGTGGCCGAGGCGATGGCCGCCGCCGATATCGAGAGCCTGGCGGACCGTGAGCTTGCCTCGATGTCCGGTGGGCAGCGCCAGCGCGCCTGGATCGCCATGGCGCTGGCACAGCAGACACCCTTGCTGCTGCTGGATGAGCCGACCTCGGCGCTGGATCTCGGCCACCAGATCGAGGTCTTCGAGCTGATCCAGCGTCTGGCTCATGAAGAGGGCAAGACCATCGTGATGGTGGTGCATGATCTGGCCAGCGCCTGCCGCTATGCCGACCACATCGTGGCCATGCACGCCGGTCACGTGATCGCGGAAGGCGCGCCCGCCGAGGTGGTGACGCCGGAGCTGGTGCGCAAGCTCTATGGGGTCGAGTGCCGCCTGATCCCCGACCCCGACACCGGCACACCGCTGCTGATCGGCGTGCGCCGCACCAGCGAGCGCCTGAGCGGCAGCGCGACTTGAACCCGAGTCTGTAGCCATGACGGACGCTGTGGCGCCTGCGTGGCCGCTGCCGGGCCCTGAGAAGGCCTGAGGGGGGTGACTTGAGAGGGCGGCTTGATGGGCGACTTGAGAGAGTGCTCTGCCTCTGACAGGAAAGCCCCAGCCAGAACTGATCGCCCACAAACAGAAAGGCCTCCCCGAAGGGAGGCCTTTCTGTCACGGATATGGTGGAGGCGACGGGAGTCGAACCCGTGTCCGCCGGCACTCCGCCTTCGGCTCTACATGCTTAGTTTCATTATTTGATTTAACACTACTGCCGCCAATGAACAGGCTACAGCAATGCGATTCTCTGAGTTTTAATCTCGACCTTAGAGACGTCGGCCAAGACGATCCTGTTTATACGGGCTCGTTCTCAATCCACCTTGAACAGGCGCAACGGTATCATGAGCAGCTTATGCAGCTAGAGCGTAGTTGTCGTCGTTTGCGACTATATATTTGCAACGTTTTATTTACGAGATACGTTACGATCTCGGCATGCACCTCAGGGTTTGCCACCAGCGTCGAATGCCAGAACGCCCCCATAACAGTGTTACCACTTTACTGCGTTGCTACGTCTTCATCATAACAGGTGGGGACTGTGCTACGCCAGTTCAAGCGTTCAGGAAAATTTCTGACCTGACAGTAGCTTGCTGGTGTGAGCTGCCTCACGCTGTCCTCAGCGGTCGCGCAGGATACGGGCCTTCTGACGGTTCCAGTCACGGTCTTTCTCGGTGGCGCGCTTGTCGTGCAGCTTCTTGCCTTCCACCAGCGCGATCTCGCACTTCACGATCGCATTTTTCCAGTACAGCTTGACCGGCACACAGGTGTGGCCCTTGTCCTGGGTGCGCGAGAAGATGCGTGCGATCTGCTTCTTGTGCAACAGCAGCTTGCGCGTGCGCTGCGGGTCCGCCACCGCGTGGGTGTTGGCGGTTTCCAGCGGGTGGATGTGGCAGCCTAGCAGCCAGGCTTCGGCATTCTTGATCACGATATAGGTATCGGTCAGCTGGCCCTTGCCTGCGCGCAGCGCCTTCACTTCCCAGCCTGCCAGTACCAGACCCGCTTCGAAGGTTTCCTCGATGTGGTACTCGTGGCGTGCCTTCTTGTTCTGGGCGATCAGATTGCCGCCCTGTTCGGGTTTCTTTTTCTTGCCCATGTTGCCTCATTTGTCGTGTGCGCCTGCCGTCATCCAGTGTGGATATGGCACATCCTTCTGGATGGGGGGAGGCGTGTTACCATTCAAGGCCAGACGGCACTTCATGCGCCGGCCCATTGTTCATGATACGCATGCTGCGTATCCAAGTCAGCGGAGAGCTAGATGCCTACGGTCAACCGGTCTGCCCTGGTGCGGCATTCGGCCCGGGCAATGTTCGATCTGGTCAATGATTTCGAGCGTTATCCCGAATTCCTGTCCGGCTGCAGCAACGCGGAATTGCTGGAACGTGATGAGGACCATCTCAAGGGCAGGCTCACCCTGTCCAAGGCAGGCATGCAGCAGAGCTTCGTCACGCGCAATGACCTGTATGCCCCCGAGCGGATAGAGCTGAATCTGGTCGATGGCCCCTTCAAGCGTCTGCAGGGGACCTGGCTGTTCACGCCACTGGGCGAAGATGCCTGCAAGGTCTCGCTCGAGATGGACTTCGAGTTCAGCAATCGCCTGCTGGGCATGGCGTTCGGCAAGCTGTTCAGTCAGGTCGCCGCTCAGATGGTCGAGGCCTTCACGCGCCGCGCTGACCAGATCTACACCCAGCGCTGACACCTGGCCGTTGGCCAGGGTGAAACGCCGCGCAGGTGATATATCGCACAGGTGGTATATAAAGGTGGCGAGAGCAAAGGAGCAGACATGACAGACAGAATCACGGTCGAGGTGGCCTATGCGCTGCCCGACAAGCAGAAGATCGTCTCGCTGGCGGTCGCCCCCGGCACCACGGCGCGCGAGGCCGTGCGCATGGCGCGTCTGGAGCAGCACTTTCCGACGATTGCCGCCGAGGTGTTTCTCGAGGCGGACCTGGGCATCTTCGGCAAGGCGCTGCGCAAGCCCGATGAGCATGTGCTGGACGCCGGGGATCGAGTCGA
The DNA here is from genome assembly GCF_029846405.1 of Cobetia sp. 29-18-1. Taxonomy (NCBI): domain Bacteria; kingdom Pseudomonadati; phylum Pseudomonadota; class Gammaproteobacteria; order Oceanospirillales; family Halomonadaceae; genus Cobetia; species Cobetia sp. 29-18-1. Next base: position 57,665 of record NZ_JARWKS010000015.1, on the reverse strand, counting down.
GGTCTATCGCGCCTTGATCACCGACCCCAAGCTTGCGCGCAAGCGGCGCGCCGACAAGGCCGCCCGCGCCGGTCAGTAAGACGAGATACAGGCGAGAATCAAAAACAGCGGGGCACCTTGAAAGGTGCCCCGCTGTTTTCTGGCTTGTCACTGAGTGAAGAGGACAGTGATCAGCGCTCTTCAGGCAGGTCGGCTGCGCCTGCCTTGGGTTCAGCACGGTTAGGCTGTGCCGCGCGAGGGTCGATGTCCAGGTCCGGCACGATGACGGTTTCCTGGTCGATGTCGCCGCTCTTATCGATGTTGGAGAGTGAATCGCCTGCGAAGGTCAACGTCACGCGCTTGTTGATGATTTCGCCATCCGCTTTCTTGAGGCGATAGACGTAGTCCCAGCTATCCTCACTGAAGGGGGCGGTCAGCAGCGGTGAGCCCATCACGTAGATGACCTGTTCGCGGCTCATGCCCGGCTTCAATTGCTCGACCATTTCCGGCTTGATCAGGTTGCCCTGAGGAAGGTCGCGCTTGTAGACGCTGAAGTAGCTGCACCCGGTGAGCAGCGACAGGGCGCTGCAAAAGGCGACTGTTTTGATCAAGTTTTGCATTTGCCCTGAAGATTCCCTATCGTTTTGCCTTGGCCGATCATACCTGATACATCAAGCGACTGCGAAGAGTACCCCAGCATGGCCGATCAGAACCATGAACTGCGCAAGGCGGGACTCAAGGTAACCCTACCGCGAGTCAAGATCCTGCAGATCCTCGAGAAATCGACGGATCGACACCTGAGTGCCGAGGACGTGTACAAGGCGTTGCTTGAGGCTGGCGAAGATGTCGGTCTGGCGACGGTTTATCGTGTGCTCACCCAGTTTGAAACAGCGGGACTGGTGATGCGTCACAACTTCGATGGCGGTCACGCCGTCTTCGAACTGTCCCAGGAAGAACACCATGACCACATGGTATGTCTGGACAGCGGCGAGATCATAGAGTTCTGTGATCCCGAGATCGAGCGCCGTCAGCGCGAGATCGTCGAGGAGCACGGCTATGAGCTGGTCGAGCATGCGCTAGTGCTCTACGTGCGTCCCAAGGGCGACAAGAGCGACAGCTGACGCGGGTTGCGTCAGGGATGACGTGGCCGGAGAGCCTTCTCCGGCCAGATACACGAACGGCCGCCCCTGAGGGCGGCCGTTCGTGTATCTGGCGTTCATGTTTCCTCAATCCATGACTCTGGCGTTCGTCTTGTTGAGGAGCGTCATTGGACGAATGGACGTCGCTGGCAGTGCATGAACGGCGACGGCGGCTTTGGCGGCAGTGCTCAGTGGCGGCTGTCGGCAGCGCCGAGCATCTCGCGGGCATGGGCGAGGGTCTGCTCGGAAAGGTGAATGCCGCCCAGCATACGTGCCAGCTCGCGCACGCGACCGCTTTCATCCAGCAGCGCCATGTGGGTGCGGGTCGTGTCCTTCTCGGCCTGCTTCTCTATATGCAGGTGCTGATGCGCCTGTGCGGCGACCTGCGGCAGGTGAGTGACGGTCAGCACCTGGCCCTTGTCGCCCAGGCGACGCAGCAGCTGACCGACGATCTCGGCGGTGGCGCCGGAGATGCCGACATCGACTTCATCGAAGACCAGGCTGGGGATGGTCGAGCGACTGGCGGCCACGACCTGGATCGCCAGTGACACACGCGAGAGCTCGCCGCCGGAGGCCACCTTGGCCAGCGCACGTGGCGGCTGGCCCGGGTTGGCGCTGATGCGGAAGTGGATGCGTTCCATGCCTTCGGGCTGCGGGCGCTCCCGCGCCTCGATGGCGACCTCGAAGGTGGCCTTGCCCATGCCGAGGAAGGCCAGCTGGTCCTGGATGTCGCTGGCCAGTTGCGGGGCGGCAGTGGCGCGTTTGGCGCTTACCTCACTCGCCAGCCCCTTCCATGCCTCGCGACGCTGAGCCACTTCTTCCCGCAAGGCTTCGATGGCCTCCTCATCGCCACCCAGGCCGTCGAGTTCTTCGCTCAGGCGCTGATGAAGGCCATGCAGCTCGTCCGGCATCACATGATGCTTGCGCGCGATCTGGTGAATGCGGCTCAGGCGCTCATCGACGAAGGCCAGACGCTCGGGATCGAGTTCGGTGACTTCCACGAAGCGATGCAGTTCACGCGCCGCTTCTTCTATCTGGATGCGCGCTTCCTCGAGCATACCCAGTGCACTGGCCAGTGAGCCATGCTCGTTGCCCGGCAGATGTGCCAGGCGCGCCAGGGCCTGGTTGAGGCGTGGCAACGCACCTTCTTCGTCGTGATCACAGCATTCGGCGGCGGACTGCGCCTCGGCCAGAATCTGCTCGGCATTGGCCAGCGTTTCCTGCTCCTGCTCCAGGGCTTCCAGCTCTCCTTCGCACAGCGCCAGTTCATCAAGCTCCTCGACCTGATAGCGCAGCAGCTGGCGACGTGCACGCACCTCATCGCCATCATTGCTCATGCGTTTGAGACGACGATGCGCCTCCTGCCAGTGACGGAAGTCCTCGCGCAACTGGGCAGCCTGAGTCTCCAGGCCAGCATATTCGTCGAGCTGACGCAGATGCGTCTCTTCCTTGAGCAGGGAGTGATGGGCGTGCTGGGAGTGGATGTCGATCAGGTGCTCGCCCAGCTCGCGCAGGCCGGCGATGGTGCAGGGCGTGCCGTTGATCCAGGCCTTGGAGCGGCCGCTGGCAGTGATGACGCGACGCAGCAGGCAGTCGTCGCTGCCCAGTTCGCGCTCATCCAGCCACTGACGGGCACCGCCAAGCTCACTGATATCGAAACGCGCGATGAGGTCGGCGCGGTCGGCGCCATGCCGCACGCTGCCGGCATCGGCGCGCTCGCCCAGACACAGGCCGAGGGCGCCGAGCAGGATGGACTTGCCGGCACCGGTCTCGCCGGTGATGGCGGTCATGCCGCGGCGGAAATCGAGCTCCAGCGTTTCGACGATGGCAAAATCTTGGATGGCGAGTTGCAGCAGCATGACTACCTCCGAGGGGGCTTTGACGTACGCCGTGCTGGGAGAACATCAGCGGACCCGGACTCGATGGGCGGGCTACGGTGTCGCCATACAGTATGTTTATACAGTGAACATGGCTTTTTATACAGCACGTTCGGGTGGCCTTCAATCCATGCCGGACTCAGTGGGGAGAAAAGCCCGCGGCAAGGCTTGAGAAGCGATGTGCTGTCCCCATATAGAGGCACTGACACTTTCAGTCGGCAGCAATGGCCTGGCCTTGCTGCCTCTCAAGGCAACTCATGGCCTGTCTGTCAGCCAGTACGCGTGATGCTTCGCGACAAGCTCAGCAGGCCACGAATCAGGGCAATGGCGCATAGACGCCGGCCCGCAGGAGATCAGCATGGCTCAGGACCCGCAGACCCCGATGGATGAAGAGCTTCAGCGTGCCGCTCGCGATGCCGAGCCGCAGCCGGAAACGCCGGAAGGTGAAGTGATCGACAACGTACTGGATGCCGACGATACCGGCGCCGAAGGCTCTCTGGTGGACAACCCGGAAGCCGAGATGCTGGCCGCCCAGGTCGAAGAGCTTGAGCAGGCCGTCAAGGAAGCCAAGGACCAGGCGCTGCGTGCGGCTGCCGATGCGCAGAACGCGCGCCGTCGTGCCGAGCAGGACGCCGAGAAGGCGCGCAAGTTCGCGCTGGAGAAGTTCGTCAAGGAAATGCTGCCGGTGGTGGATTCCCTCGAGAAGGCACTGGAATCCATGTCGGGTGACGAAGCGGCCAAGACCCACGTCGAAGGCATCGAGATGACCTTGAAAATGCAGCTGGATGCCCTGAACAAGTCAGGCGTCGAGCAGCTGGATCCGCACGGCGAGCCCTTCGATCCGGAATACCATCAGGCTGTCGCCATGGTGCCGTCCCCGGACGCGGAGCCGAACAGCGTCATCGACGTGATGCAGAAGGGTTACACCCTCAATGGCCGCCTGGTGCGTCCGGCGATGGTGGCAGTCAGCAAGGCCTCCTGAGGCCTGCGCGCTCCCGACGCCCGATAGGCGTTGGATCGCGCCCTGTGGGGGCTCAGGGCGATCCGGTCCGGGAAAATTTGCCCGGCCGGGTCTTGAAACCCTGACACGCGACCCCATCTAGAGAAACAAGTTCAGGCACCGACACAAGGTGCCGACATCCAGACTTATCTTTCAGGCTAGCAACAGATTCGAGGTATACGATTATGGGACGCATCATCGGTATTGACTTGGGTACTACCAACTCCTGTGTGGCAGTGCTCGACGGCGAGAAAACCAAGGTCATCGAAAACGCTGAAGGCGGTCGCACCACACCGTCCATCATCGCTTACACCGACGACAACGAGATTCTGGTCGGCCAGTCGGCCAAGCGTCAGGCAGTGACCAACCCGGAGAACACTCTCTTCGCGGTCAAGCGCCTGATCGGTCGCAAGTTCAAGGATGATGTGGTTCAGAAAGACATCAAGATGGTGCCGTACAAGATTGTCGAAGCCGACAACGGCGACGCCTGGGTGCAGGTGAAAGACAAGAAGATGGCTCCGCCGCAGATCAGTGCGGAAATCCTCAAGAAGATGAAGAAGACCGCGGAAGACTACCTCGGTGAAGAAGTCACCGAAGCCGTCATCACCGTGCCGGCCTACTTCAACGATTCCCAGCGTCAGGCGACCAAGGACGCCGGCCGCATCGCGGGTCTCGACGTCAAGCGCATCATCAACGAGCCGACTGCCGCAGCCCTCGCCTACGGCATGGACAAGTCTCGTGGTGACAAGACCATCGCGGTCTACGACCTGGGCGGCGGTACCTTCGATATCTCCATCATCGAAGTCGCCGACGTCGACGGTGAGACCCAGTTCGAAGTGCTCGCCACCAACGGCGACACCTTCCTGGGTGGTGAAGATTTCGACATGCACCTGATCAACTACCTGGTTGACCAGTTCAAGGCAGACAGCGGTATCGATCTGTCCGGCGACAACCTCGCCATGCAGCGTCTGAAGGAAGCCGCCGAGAAGGCCAAGATCGAGCTGTCCAGCGCTCAGCAGACCGACGTGAACCTGCCGTACATCACGGCTGACAACACCGGTCCGAAGCACCTGAACGTCAAGGTGACCCGTTCCAAGCTCGAGTCTCTGGTCGACGATCTGGTTGCACGCTCCCTGAAGCCGTGCCAGACCGCGCTGTCCGACGCCGGCCTGTCCGCCTCCGAGATCGACGACGTCATCCTGGTCGGTGGTCAGACACGCATGCCGCTGGTGCAGTCCAAGGTGGCCGAGTTCTTCGGCAAGGAAGCCCGCAAGGACGTCAACCCGGATGAAGCGGTCGCCGTCGGCGCCGGTATTCAGGGCGGCGTGCTGGGCGGCGACGTCAAGGACGTGCTGCTGCTGGACGTGACCCCGCTGACCCTCGGTATCGAGACCATGGGTGGCGTGCTGACGCCGCTGATCGAGAAGAACACCACCATCCCGACCAAGAAGTCTCAGGTGTTCTCCACCGCTGACGACAACCAAGGCGCGGTGACCATCCACGTCCTGCAGGGTGAGCGCAAGCAGGCCGCGCAGAACAAGTCTCTGGGTCGTTTCGACCTGGCCGACATTCCGCCGGCACCGCGCGGCGTGCCGCAGATCGAAGTCGCCTTCGACCTGGATGCCAACGGTATCCTGAACGTGTCCGCCAAGGACAAGGCGACCGGCAAGGAACAGTCCATCGTCATCAAGTCTTCCGGCGGCCTGTCCGACGACGAGATCGAACAGATGGTGCGTGACGCGGAAGCCAACGCCGACGAAGACAAGAAGTTCGAGGAAATGGTCCAGCTGCGCAATCAGGCCGACGGCATGATTCACGCGACCAAGAAGACCCTGACCGAAGCCGGTGACAAGGCCGAAGCCAGCGAGAAGGAAGCCATCGAGACGGCGATCTCCGAGCTGGAAGAAGCCCTGAAAGGCGACGACAAGGATGCGATCCAGGCCAAGCTGGATGCACTGACCGAAGCGTCCGGCAACCTGGCGCAGAAGCTCTACGCCGAGCAGGGCGCCCAGGGTGAGCAGGCTGCCGAAGGTCAGGCTGGCAAGAAGCAGGACGACGACGTGGTTGACGCCGAGTACGAGGAAGTCAACGACGACAAGAAGTCCTGAGGGATTTCTTGAACGACGTCTGATGACAGCGCGGGAGCCTTGTGAAGGTGTCCCGCGTTGTCGTTTGCATCGGTGGCGCCCTGCGCTAGCCGCGAGCCACCGGTGACAACCGGCATTCCAGAACAGACCGGCAGCCTCAGGCTGCCAGCAATCCAGGCGGACCTGATCCATGTCCAAGCGTGATTATTACGAAGTGCTTGGTGTCGAGCGTGGCGCCGACACCAAGGACATCAAGAAGGCGTACCGACGCCTGGCCCAGAAGCATCACCCGGACCGCAACCCGGATGATGAAACTTCGGCCGAGAAGTTCCGTGAAGTCTCTGAGGCCTACGAAGTGCTGTCCGATGCTGACAAGCGCGCCGCCTATGACCAGTTCGGTCATGCCGGTGTCGATGGTCAGGGCGGCGGTGGCTTCGGTGGCGGCGGCTTTGGCGGTGGTGGTGCCGGCGGCTTCGGCGATGTGTTCGGCGATGTCTTCGGTGACATCTTCGGTGGCGGCGGTGGTCGTCGCAATCCGAACGCTCCGCAGCGCGGCAGCGACCTGCGTTACAACCTGGATCTCGATCTGGAATCGGCGGTTGCCGGTACCACGGTCGATATCCGCGTGCCGCGTCTGGCGGCCTGTGGCCACTGCGATGGCGATGGTGCCGAGCCGGGTTCCAGCAAGGAAACCTGCCCGACCTGCAATGGCATGGGCAAGGTGCGCATGCAGCAGGGCTTCTTTGCGGTCGAGCAGGCATGTCCGACCTGCCACGGTCGTGGCGAGAAGATCAGCGTGCCGTGCCGCAAGTGTCACGGCGAAGGCCGCGTCCAGGAATCCAAGACCCTCTCGGTCAAGATTCCGCCGGGCGTCGACACCGGCGATCGCATCCGCCTGAACGGCGAAGGCGAGGGCGGTGTCAACGGCGGGCCGTCAGGTGATCTGTATGTGCAGGTCAACCTGCGCGAGCACGAGATCTTCAAGCGCGATGGTCGTCACCTGCAGTGTGAAGTGCCGATCAGCTTCGTCGATGCGGCGCTGGGCGGTGAGCTCAATGTGCCGACCCTCGACGGACGTGTCGTGCTGAAGATTCCGGCCGAGACCCAGACCGGCAAGCTGTTCCGTCTGCGCGGCAAGGGCGTCAAGCCGGTGCGCGGCGGCCCCGCCGGGGACCTGCTGTGCAAGGTGGTCATCGAGACCCCGGTCAGCTTGAATGAAGAGCAGAAGGAGCTGTTGCGTCAGTTCCAGCAGAGCCTCGGTGATACCGGCAAGAGCCATTCACCGAAGGAGAACAGCTTCTTCGATGGCGTGAAGAAGTTCTTCGAAGACATGAAGCCATAGGCATTCGCCTTGCCGTCTGCGGGTCAGCCCCGTGGATGGCCTTCATGCCAGAGAGCCCCGCACTCGACTTGTCGAGTGCGGGGCTCTCGCGTTTCAGGCTCGGTGGCTCAGCCAAGCAATTCAGTCCGGTGACTCATTCTGGTAGCTCAGTCCAGTAGCACAGCCCGGGGCATGGCTACTCCGGAGCTGATTCAGCCGTGAAGGCCTCTGGCTCGATGACGGCAAAGCAGCTCAGCAGCGTGGTCTGGAAGCTGCTGAAGTTGTCATCCGAGATCATCAGGAAGCGATTGCCTTCCAGATGCGTCAGCCCTTCGAAGTTGTCCAGCGACCAGCCATCGCCGCTCGACAGGCGTGCCAGGGTGCGCACCTCGGCCTGGGCGCCGGGCTCACCGAGATGCGCGCGGCGCAGACTGATCACCAGCGGGAAGGGCGGCGAGAAGGCGCGCTCCAGCATCAGCATGTCACCGTCGGGCAGCATCTCCATTGCGGTCAGGCTCGAGCCGGTGTCGCTGGCCAGCGGGTAGCTCCACTCGTGCTTGTCATCGAGGCTGAAGATGCGCGTCATGCCGACGCTCATGCCCTCGGGCGTGGCTTCCAGTCCGGCGAGCATGCCGTATTCCGGGTGCAGGGTCAGGGCTTCCATGCCGTTGTTGGGCGCCGCGCCACGCGCACCCATCGGGGTGAAGGGCTCGCTGACGGCCAGGCCGCTGGGCAGGAAGTGCTCGACGCGTGGCTGCTGCTCGAAGCTGATCACCAGGCGGGAATCGCCGCGGCGGTCATTGTTCGCGCGCAGCAGCTGCAGGCCCTCGGCATCACTGAGGGCGCCGCGCAGCGAGACATCGGTCTCGTCGCGCAGGGTGTAGGTATTGAGCGCCTTGGCCCCGACCAGCTCACCGTGACGGAAGGCGAGCCGCAGACGATGCAGCCAGCCGCGGTCCGACACGGCATACAGCAGTGACTCGTCCTGGTCCCAGCCGATGTCCGACAGGCCCCCGACGGGGGTGTCATCCAGCCATTTGCCCGGCAGCCTGAGCGTGCCGCACCACTGGATTTCCGGGAACTCGCTCTTCTGTTCCGGCGATGCCAGCGTGTAGGGGCGCGGGTGAACGCCGCAGGCGCTCAACAGGCCGGCGAGCGCCGTGGTGACAGCGAGGCTCTTGAGCATGCGCCAGCGGCGCGAGGCGGGGGATTGGCGTGCAGGCATGCTGACTCCGGAGACTGAGCGGTGATGAGAAAAATGACGATCAACAGGAGACAACCTGGTACGAGGCTACTCTAGCGCGTAACCGGCACAAATACATGACGTCAGCCAACGCTGCAGGCGGCTGATATACTCGTGGCAACAGCATAGGTGGCACGCTCGGGGCATGCTCGCGGGCTGTCACCCTCAAGACCCACAACAGGCAGGAGTCAGCATGACCCGTATCGCAATCATGGGCGTCGCCGGACGCATGGGACGCACGTTGGTCGAGGCCGTCGGTGCAGTGGAAGGTCTGACGCTGGCGGCGGGCATCGTCGAATCCGGCAGCTCCCTGGCGGGCGTCGACATCGGTGAGCTGGCCGGTCAGGGTCGTCTGGGCGTGGTCGCCAGCGACAGTCTGGCTGCCGTGGTGGATGACTTCGATGTGGTGATCGACTTCACCGCACCGCAGGTGACGCTGGCCAACCTGGCGCTGTGCGCCGAGCACGGCAAGCGCATGGTGATCGGCACGACCGGTTTCACGCCGGAGCAGCTCGAGCAGCTGGATGGCTACCGTGACAGCGTGCCCTTCGTGTTCGCGGCCAACATGAGCTCCGGCGTCAACCTGACTCTCAAGCTGCTGGAAACCGCCGCGCGTGCCCTGGGCGATGCCGGCTACGACATCGAGATCATCGAGGCGCACCACCGTCACAAGGTCGATGCCCCCTCCGGCACGGCGCTGGCGATGGGCGAAGCCGTGGCGCATTCCATCGGGCGTGATCTCGCCACCCATGGTGTCTTCGCGCGTGAAGGTCAGTGCGGCCCGCGTACCGACAAGGAAATCGGCTTCGCCACCGTGCGTGCCGGTGACATCGTCGGTGAGCACACCGTGATGTTCGCCACCGAAGGCGAGCGTATCGAGATCACCCACAAGGCGTCGAGCCGAATGACCTTCGCCAAGGGCGCGGCACGCGCGGCCGAATGGCTGTCAGGGCGCGAAGTCGGCCGCTATGACATGCAGGATGTGCTGGGGCTCAAGTGAGCGAAGTAGAGAGCAAAGTGGTGAGCGGAATAGAGAGCCAAGCGCTGAGATGACAGTCTGGCGACATTCAGGAGAATTTCTTGAAAGCTGTCTCGGTGGGCAGGATGCGGCGCACGCGTGAGCCATTCTGGCCGCCTTGCGCCGCTGGACTGCGTCGCTTTACAAGCGCTGTGCAGTGTTCCGGCTCGGCCAAGGGTTTCGTCAAGCTGACCGCAGCGACGAAACGGCCGTATCGTGGGCCTTGTCGCCTGCTGGCGGGGCATGCGCGGGGTGGTCAGCACTCAAGGATTCCGGTAATCTCTACCCAATTTGGCCACGTTCTTGGCCGCCCTATTGGTTGCCGTTTTGGCAGCGCTCGGGCCAGCAGCATTCCGAAGAATGATAACAAGCGGGATGAAACCTGATCTTTCGGTTTCGTCCCGCTTTTTTGCAACCTGAATTTGCCGCTTCTGGCGCGCGTCTGTCCAGTGACAGGCACCTGGCAGAAGTCGGCAGCGGGACACAGGCTCGGCGAATGCCGAGCACGATAATCAAGCAGCATGTCCGGTGTTCGACCGCGGATTCCGGGCAGGAAAGTGGACACTATGGGGAGGACGTTGCGTTGATCAAACCCGCGATACTGGCCTTGGAAGACGGCAGTGTATTTCACGGCAGCGCCATCGGTGCTGATGGGCAGACCAGCGGCGAGGTAGTGTTCAACACTGCCATGACCGGCTACCAGGAAATCCTGACCGATCCCTCCTACACCCGACAGATCGTCACTCTGACGTATCCGCACATCGGCAATACCGGCATCAACGACGAGGACACCGAGTCCGACAGCGTCGCAGCCGCCGGCCTGGTCATCCGCGACCTCCCGCTGCTGGCCAGCAACTTCCGCTCCACTCGCTCCCTCGATCAGTACCTGCGCGACGAGAATGTCGTCGGCATCGCTGATATCGACACGCGTCGCCTGACGCGCATCCTGCGCGAGAAGGGCTCCCTGAACGGTGCCATCCTCGCCGGTGAAGATGCCCAGGGTGATGATGCCGTCGAACGCGCGCTGGAAGCGGCACGCGCCTTCCCGGGTCTGAAGGGCATGGACCTGGCCAAGGAAGCCTCCTGCAGCGAGCAGTTCGAGTGGCACGAAGGCGAATGGACACTGGGCGAAGGCTACGCCGATACCCGTGAGTCCGAGCGTCCCTTCCACGTGGTCGCCTACGACTACGGCGTCAAGCACAACATCCTGCGCATGCTGGCATCCCGCGGCTGCCGCCTGACCGTGGTGCCGGCGCAGACGCCTGCCGCCGAGGTGCTGGCGCTCAACCCGGATGGCGTCTTCCTGTCCAACGGCCCGGGCGACCCCGAGCCCTGCGACTACGCCATCACCGCGATTCGTGAAGTGCTCGAGACCGACACGCCGGTCTTCGGCATCTGCCTGGGTCACCAGCTGCTGGCGCTGGCCTCCGGCGCGACTACGGTCAAGATGGGCCACGGTCACCATGGTGCCAACCACCCGGTGCAGGACCTCGACAGCGGTGTGGTGATGATCACCAGCCAGAACCACGGCTTCGCAGTGGATGAAGCGGGCATGCCGAGCAGCCTGCGCGCGACCCACAAGTCGCTGTTTGACGGTAGCCTGCAGGGCATCGAGCGCACCGACCGCCCGGCCTTCAGCTTCCAGGGTCACCCGGAAGCCAGTCCCGGCCCGCAGGACGTCGCCCCGCTGTTCGATCGTTTCATCGAGATGATGCGCGCGCGACGCTGAGCCGAGCGCAGGCCCGAGGGCCTGATCCATCGTTGAGTTCAGTCACCAGATCATTGCGGGAAGAGACATGCCGAAACGTACAGACCTAAACAGCATCCTGATCATCGGCGCCGGCCCCATCGTCATCGGCCAGGCGTGCGAGTTCGACTATTCCGGCGCACAGGCCTGCAAGGCCCTGCGTGAAGAGGGTTACCGGGTCATCCTGGTCAACTCCAACCCGGCAACCATCATGACCGACCCGGTGATGGCCGATGCGACCTACATCGAGCCGATCACCTGGGAAACCGTGGCGCGCATCATCGAGAAGGAGCGCCCGGACGCCATCCTGCCGACCATGGGCGGCCAGACCGCACTGAACTGTGCGCTGGCGCTGGAGCGCGAAGGCGTGCTCGAGCAGTACGGTGTCGAGATGATCGGTGCCAACGCCGACACCATCGACAAGGCCGAAGACCGTGATCGCTTCGACAAGGCGATGAAGAAGATCGGTCTGGCGTGCCCGAAGGCCAAGGTCGCGCACTCCATGGAAGAAGCCTGGGAAATCCAGGCCGAGCTGGGCTTCCCGTCCATCATCCGTCCCAGCTTCACCATGGGCGGTTCCGGCGGCGGCGTGGCGTACAACCGTGAAGAATTCGAAGAAATCTGCCATCGCGGCTTCGAGCTGTCGCCGACCCGCGAGCTGTTGATCGACGAATCGCTGCTGGGCTGGAAGGAATACGAGATGGAGGTCGTTCGTGACAAGAACGACAACTGCATCATTGTTTGCGCCATCGAGAACTTCGACCCGATGGGCGTGCACACCGGCGACTCCATCACTGTCGCCCCGGCCCAGACCCTGACCGACAAGGAATACCAGCTGATGCGTGATGCATCGCTGGCCGTTCTGCGCGAGATCGGCGTCGAGACCGGCGGTTCCAACGTCCAGTTCGGCATCTGCCCGGACACTGGCCGCATGGTCGTGATCGAGATGAACCCGCGCGTGTCGCGTTCCTCGGCACTGGCTTCCAAGGCGACCGGTTTCCCGATCGCCAAGATCGCCGCCAAGCTGGCCGTCGGCTACACCCTGGACGAGCTGCAGAACGACATCACCGGTGGCAAGACGCCGGCGTCCTTCGAGCCGTCCATCGATTACGTCGTCACCAAGATTCCGCGCTTCACCTTCGAGAAGTTCCCGCAGGCCAATGACCGTCTGACCACGCAGATGAAGTCGGTCGGCGAAGTCATGGCCATCGGCCGCACCTTCCAGGAATCCCTGCAGAAGGCGCTGCGTGGCATGGAGACCGGCGTTGACGGTCTCGACCCGATCGTCGAGAACTTCAGCGACGAGAACATGGCGCGTATCAAGGGCGAGCTGCAGGCCGCCGGTGCCGAGCGTATCTTCTACATCGCCGATGCCATGCGTGCCGGTCTCGATATCGAAGAGATCTTCCGCCTCACCAACATCGACCGCTGGTACCTGGTGCAGCTGGCCGACCTGATCGCTCAGGAAGGCGCAGTGGCTGCAAGCTCGCTGGGCGAGATGGACGCTGATCGTCTGTTCCGTCTCAAGCGCAAGGGCTTCAGCGATGCGCGTCTGGCGCGTCTGATGGGCGTGTCCGAGAAGGCCTTCCGCAAGCACCGTCAGAAGCAGGGCATCCGTCCGGTCTACAAGCGCGTCGACACCTGTGCCGCCGAATTCGCGTCCGACACCGCCTACATGTACTCCACCTATGAGGAAGAGTGCGAGGCGGAAGTCAGCGACAAGAAGAAGATCATGGTGCTGGGTGGCGGTCCGAACCGTATCGGTCAGGGCATCGAGTTCGACTACTGCTGTGTCCACGCCTCCCTCGCCATGCGCGCGGACGGCTACGAGACCATCATGGTCAACTGCAACCCGGAAACCGTGTCCACCGACTACGACACTTCCGATCGCCTCTACTTCGAGCCGGTCACCCTGGAAGACGTGCTGGAGATCGCCGACAAGGAACAGCCGGTCGGTGTCATCGTCCAGTTCGGCGGCCAGACGCCGCTGAAGCTGGCGCGTGAGCTCGAAGCCGCTGGTGTGCCGATCATCGGTACCACGCCGGACGCCATCGACCGCGCCGAAGACCGCGAGCGTTTCCAGCAGATGATCGAGAAGCTCGGTCTGATCCAGCCGGAAAACGCCACCGCGCGCAGCTTCGAGGAAGCCTTCGTCAAGGCCGAGGTCATCGGTTATCCGCTGGTGGTGCGCCCGAGCTACGTGCTGGGCGGCCGCGCGATGGAAATCGTCTACTCCGCCGCCGAGCTCGAGAACTACATGACCCACGCGGTCAAGGTCTCCAATGACTCGCCGGTGCTGCTGGACCACTTCCTGAACGCGGCCATCGAGGTCGACATCGATGCGGTGTCCGACGGCAAGCAGGTCGTGATCGGCGCCATCATGCAGCACATCGAGCAGGCCGGTATCCACTCCGGTGACTCCGCGTGCGCTCTGCCGCCGTACTCGCTGCCGGCAGACGTCCAGGAAGAGATGCGTGAGCAGGTCAAGCGCATGGCGCTGGAGCTCAACGTCGTCGGTCTGATGAACGTGCAGCTGGCCTGGCAGGATGGCGTGATCTACGTCATCGAGGTCAACCCGCGCGCTTCACGTACCGTGCCGTTCGTCTCCAAGTGCATCGGCCAGTCGCTGGCGCAGATCGCCGCACGCTGCATGGCCGGCCAGACCCTGGAAGAGATCGGTTTCACCCAGGAAATCGTGCCGACCTTCTACAGTGTGAAGGAAGCGGTGCTGCCGTTCGCCAAGTTCCCGGGGGTCGACCCGATCCTGTCGCCGGAAATGAAGTCCACCGGCGAAGTGATGGGCTCCGGCGATACCTTCGCGGAAGCCTTCTACAAGGCGCAGCTGGGTGCCGGTGAAGCCATCCCGACCCTGACTGGCGATCGCAAGGCCTTCCTGTCCGTGCGTGAGTTCGACAAGGCGGGCGTTATCGAGGTGGCCCGCTCTCTGGTAACATTAGGCTTTACGCTTTGTGCTACCCGTGGCACGGCAGAGGTGATCGCCGCTGCCGGCCTCGAGGTTGAACCCGTCAACAAGGTGTTCGAAGGGCGGCCGCATATCGTCGACATGATCAAGAACGGCGAGATCGCCTATATCGTCAACACCACAGAGGGACGTCAGGCCATCAATGACTCGTCCGTGATCCGTCGCACGGCGCTGGCGCACAAGGTGCCCTACGCCACGACGCTGGCGGGTGCCAATGCCGTGTGCATGGCGCTTGCCTACGGCAACGACGTCAAGGTCCGTCGTCTCCAGGATATGCATGCAGGAGTCATGATATGAGTAGAAGTCCGATGACCGTCGAAGGCGAAGACCGCCTTCGCAAGGAGCTCGAGCACCTAAAGGGCACTGAGCGTCCCCGGGTCATCGCTGACATCGCGGAAGCCCGTGAGCACGGCGATCTCAAGGAGAATGCCGAGTACCACGCCGCGCGTGAACAGCAGGGTTTCATCGAGGGTCGTATCCAGGAGATCGAGTCCAAGCTCTCCATCTCCCAGGTGATCGACGTCACCAAGTTGCCGAAGACCGGCAAGGTGATCTTCGGCACCACGGTCGACCTGATGAACCTCGATGACGATAGCGAAGTGCGCTATCGCATCGTTGGCGAAGATGAAGCCAGCATCAAGGACGGCAAAATCTCCGTCACCTCTCCGATCGCGCGTGCGCTGATCGGCAAGGAAGAAGGGGATGTCGTGGTCGTGCGTACCCCGGGTGGTGATGTGGAGTATGAAATCTCCGAAGTGCATCACATCTGAAGCACGTCACATCTGAAGCACGTCACATCTGAAGAGCATCGCCTCTGATTCGTCAGATCCTGATGTCGTGACAGCCCTGCCGGTCATCCCGGCAGGGCTGTTTTTTTTGCCTGCGGGCACGAAATCCTTCAGGGAGGGAGTAATGGAAGTACAGGGAAGTCAGCCGGAAAAGCGCATCATGGCAACCTCCATGGTGGCCATCTTCATGGTGCTCGGGCTCATGCTGTTCGGGGTGGCATATGTGGTCTCCCAGTCGTTTGCCTATCGGTATACCGGGGACTCGGCGCTGTTGACGCCATCATTGGTCCTGGGGAGTGCCCTGTTGGCGAGGGGAGTTTTCCACCTGGTGATGCCGCTGGCGCACTTCGGTGATCAGGCGCTTTATCTGCGGCCGTCACCACTCATGGGGTGTCGCAAGATCGATTATGAGCTGATCGAGGATTTCACCTTCGACAAGAAGACGCTGGTCATCAAGTATCGCGATGCCGGCAACGGTGATGGGGAGTCCAGGCAGACGACACTCAAGCGTCATCAGGTCACCCAGCGGGCGCTGGACGACATCACTTTCGAGCTGAATCAGCGCGTCAGGTCGTGATTGTCAGCAACTGAAAACAGAAACGCCGCCCTCGATGAGGGCGGCGTTTCTGTCTGCAGCAGGCGTGGCGTGCGAGGTGAGCCTCGTCAGGCCTGGGCCCGGCGGCTTACTTCTCGCTGAAGCGCTGTACGTTCGACAGCTTCGGCTTGGCCTGCGGGTTGCGGCGATACAGCAGAGCGATCTTGCCGATGCTCTGGATCAGGGTCGCGCCGGTTTCGCTGCACAGGTGGCGAGCCACCTCGCCGCGCGCTTCGCGATCGTTGATCGCCAGCTTCAGCTTGATCAGTTCGTGATCGTGCAGTGCGCGCTCCAGTTCGGTCACGACGCCTTCGGAAAGGCCGTTTTCCGAGACGGTGACGATCGGGTCAAGATGGTGCCCGATGCTGCGAAATGCTTTCTTTTGTGACTGTGACAAGCTCATGGTATCGTAAAGTTTCCCTGTTGGCGTCCGATGGGAGCGGGGAGCGTAGCGAAAGACAGGGTCGACTCCAGGGCTTGAAATCCAGGGGTGTGAACCCGTCTGTTGCGCAGGCAATGTCTGTGCCCGCGGGCGGAACCGCGCGCAGGACCCGCCATTCTACTCCATGACGACGCTCATGACACGACCCGTGCGCAAGCTTGCCACGCCTTTCGTGTCGTCGTTATCCCCCGCGCTATCTCCCGCCAGTATTCGATTTTCCCCGACATTCCAGGTGACAACGTGGCTCACCCCAGCAAGAGCAGTGCTGGCTGGATGAAGGAACACTTTGATGACGCCTATGTCCAGCGCAGCTGGGCCGACGGTTATCGTTCCCGTGCCAGCTACAAACTGATTGAAATCGATGACAAGGACCGCCTGCTCAAGCCGGGCGCCACCGTCATCGACCTCGGCGCAGCCCCCGGTGGCTGGAGCCAGATCGCCGCGGACCGCGTCGGCATGGAAGGCGTGGTCATCGCCTCCGACATTCTCGAGATGGACGCCCTGGCCGGTGTCGACTTCATTCAGGGCGACTTCACCGAAGAGGCCGTGCTGAACCAGATTCTGGCCACCCTGGGTGACCGCCCGGTGGACCTCGTGATCTCCGACATGGCGCCCAACATGAGCGGCATGAGCGCGATCGATCAGCCTGCCGGCATGTACCTGGTCGAGCTGGCGCTGGATCTGGCGCGCCAGACCCTCAAGCCGGGCGGCAATTTCCTGGTAAAGGTCTTCCAGGGCGAGGGCTTCGATGCCTATCTGAAGGACATGCGTGGCAGCTTCAAGAAGGTCGTGACCCGCAAGCCGGAAGCGTCGCGTGCACGCTCACGCGAAGTCTATCTGCTGGGGCAGGGCTTCAAGGGCTGACGGTCAGTGTCCTTGCATGCCGCTACACGCGGCAGGCATTGGCCCGCGGTGGCGAGATTTCCACGTTGCTGGTCGCATGCTTCATCGCGGGTTAAGGCGAGCCATGCGATGCTCGTCCAGACTGGCGCCAATGTGTCCGGGCGAGTCGCGGCGCTGGCTGATGCAGGCTGTCTATCGGCGCAATAGTCCATTGTCGGGCTTTAAGCAATGGTTGCCAGCCCCCATCTGGTGTAGTGTCGATATCATTGGGTCTTGAGTACGATGGGCCAGTGACAGTTCGGTGGGTTTCAATGCCTTACCGATGCTGGCAGGCAAGTAGCACAATGCACGGCAAGCTTTGAGTGACTCGGTAGGCGAAGTGGCGCGTTGCGCTGACTTGATACCCCGCAGGCACGATCAGATAGCATGGCAGGCCACCACAAGACGGCAGTCGGAGTATTCACGGCATGCCAAGACAGATTCATGCAATGAGGGTGTCCCCTTGAACGACATGGCGAAGAACCTGATTCTCTGGTTGATCATCGCAGCAGTGCTGCTGACGGTGTTCAACAACTTCAGCGTCGATACCTCGCCGCAGGCGATGAACTATTCACAGTTCGTCCAGCAGGTGCAGAACGACCGGATCAAGAGTGTGACCATCGATGGTTACACCATTGAGGGTGAGCGGGCCGATGGCTCCAGCTTCACCACCATCCGGCCGGCGGCGTCCGATCCCAAGCTGATGGATGACCTGCTTGCCAACAAGGTGGAGGTCATCGGCAAGAAGCCTGAGCAGCAGTCGCTGTGGACACGCCTGTTGATTGCCAGCTTCCCGATTCTGATCATTCTGGCCATCTTCATGTTCTTCATGCGCCAGATGCAGGGTGGCGGTGCCGGCAAGGGTGGCCCGATGAGCTTCGGCAAGTCCAAGGCCAAGCTGCTGAGCCAGGACCAGATCAAGACCACCTTCAGCGACGTCGCAGGCTGTGACGAAGCGAAGGAAGAGGTCGAGGAACTGGTCGACTTCCTCAAGGACCCCAGCAAGTTCCAGCGTCTTGGCGGTCAGATTCCGCGTGGCGTCCTGATGGTAGGCCCGCCGGGTACCGGCAAGACCCTGCTCGCCAAGGCGATCGCCGGTGAAGCCAAGGTGCCGTTCTTCAGCATCTCCGGTTCTGACTTCGTCGAGATGTTCGTCGGTGTCGGTGCCTCCCGTGTGCGTGACATGTTCGAGCAGGCCAAGAAGCAGGCGCCGTGCATCATCTTCATCGATGAGATCGACGCCGTCGGCCGTCACCGTGGTTCCGGCATGGGCGGTGGTCACGATGAGCGTGAGCAGACGCTGAACCAGCTGCTGGTCGAGATGGATGGCTTCGAGGCGAACGACGGCATCATCGTCATCGCCGCGACCAACCGTCCTGACGTGCTTGACCCCGCGCTGCTGCGCCCGGGCCGCTTCGACCGTCAGGTGACCGTTGCACTGCCGGACATCCGTGGTCGCGAGCACATCCTCGGCGTTCACCTGCGCAAGGTGCCGATGGGCGATGACGTCGTGCCGGTCAACATTGCACGTGGTACGCCGGGCTTCTCCGGCGCGGACCTGGCCAACCTGGTCAATGAAGCCGCCCTGTTCGCCGCCCGTCGCAACAAGCGCCTGGTCGGCATGGAAGAGCTGGAGCTGGCCAAGGACAAGATCATGATGGGCGCCGAGCGCAAATCGATGGTCATGTCCGAGAAGGAGAAGCGCAACACGGCCTATCACGAGTCTGGCCATGCCATCATCGGCCTGGTGATGCCCGAGCATGATCCGGTCTACAAGGTGTCGATCATTCCGCGCGGTCGTGCGCTGGGTGTGACGATGTTCCTGCCGGAAGAGGATCGCTACAGCTACTCGCGTCAGCAGATCATCAGTCAGATCTGCTCGCTGTTCGGCGGTCGTATCGCCGAAGAGATGACGCTGGGCCCGAACGGTGTCACCACCGGCGCGTCCAACGACATCAAGCGTGCTACCGAGCTTGCCCACAACATGGTCGCCAAGTGGGGTCTCTCCAGCGAGATGGGTCCGATCATGTACGACGAGGACGAGTCCCATCAGTTCCTCGGTGGCCCGGGTCAGAGTGGCGGCAAGCTGAAGTCTGGCGACACCACCTCGCGTCTCGACAAGGAAGTGCGTCGTATCATCGACGAGTGCTACGCCAAGGCGCAGCAGATCCTGGAAGAGAATCGCGACAAGCTGGATGCGATGACCGAAGCGCTGATGACCTACGAGACCATCGATGCCGAGCAGCTGGCGGACATCATGGCAGGTCGTGCTCCGCGTCCGCCGAAGGACTGGGGTGGCCCGGCGAGCGGCGGTGACGGTGGCCTGGTGGCCCCGGTTGCCGACACTCCGAAGGCGGAAGCGCCGGAAGCTCCCAAGGCGGATGATGACGCTGATGGCAGTGAAGATGACGACAGCAACCGCCGTCGCCCGTCTGATCCGCTGGGTGGTCCGAGCGGTCATTGATGTACGCCTGATGTAGGCCTGATGTAGGCCTGATGTAAGCATAAGGGGCGCCCGATATCGCATGCGATGTCCGAGCCTCTGAAAGGAAAAACGCCCGACTGGCTTACCAGTCGGGCGTTTTCTTGTCTGCAGTAATGGTGACCTGTACCGCTGCAGCAAGGACGCTGGTGAAGTTAAGGTGCTGCTGATGAGTGGCCTACGCCGTGGCGTGACGGCGTCGACTCATGTCTCTGCACGGGCATTGTCAGCGCCATGATGAGCGTGGGGTGAAAGGTCTGAGCCAATGGCGTTGCCATCTGCTGACGCCCCGTGTGGTGGTCATTCCACGCCTTGCGCGCCATGGGCTGGCTCTTTAAAGTGGTGCCCAATCATTTCTGACCGGGCTGCGAAGTCACCTTCACGCCTCTCTCGCCTGCATGGAATGCCATGACGAATTCTGCCTTGAGTACGCCTCTCGAGCCTCGAGTGGGCCACCTGATGTCATTGGAGTGCGCTGGACACCTTCTCGATCTTTCGCGTCCGCGGGTGATGGGGATTCTCAACGTGACGCCGGACTCCTTCTCGGATGGCGGCCGTAGTGCGACCTTGGACGCCGCGCTGCGCAATGCCGAGCAGATGCTGGCCGATGGTGCCGCGATGATCGATGTCGGCGGTGAGTCGACACGACCCGGGGCGACGCCGGTCAGCACCGAAGAAGAGCTTGAGCGGGTCTGCCCGGTGGTGGAGCGGCTGGTGAGCGAACTGGGCGCCTTGGTGAGCATCGATACCAGCAACCCGCAAGTCATGCGCGAAACCGCACGGCTGGGGGCTGGCATGATCAATGACGTGCGTGCGCTGAATCGAGACGGCGCGCTCGAGGCCGCCGCTGACAGCGGGCTGCCCGTCTGTCTGATGCACATGCGCGGTGAGCCGGACACCATGCAGCAGGATACGCATTATGCTCAGTCCATCGAGCAGGAAGTCCGGACGTTCCTGGCGGCGCGTATCGCGGCCTGTGAGGCGGCGGGCATCGCGCGTGAGCGACTGCTGCTGGACCCCGGCTTCGGCTTCGGCAAGTCACTGCAAGACAATCTGCGCCTGTATCACCGCATGGCGCAGTTGCATGAATTCAACCTCCCGCTGCTGATCGGCACGTCACGCAAGAGCATGATCGGCAATGCCCTCGGGCGCGCGGTAGAGGATCGCTTGGCTGGTAACCTGGCACTGACGGCATTGGCCGTTCGTGACGGGGCCAGACTGTTTCGCGTTCACGACGTGGCCCCGACTGTCGACGCTGTCGACATGGCATGGGCCGTGCTACAGGAAGGCACGATACGATGAGTCGACGTTATTTTGGTACGGATGGTATTCGCGGCACGGTCGGGGAATTCCCCATCACGCCAGACTTCATGCTCAAGCTGGGCTGGGCGGCAGGCCGCGTATTTGCCCGCCACGGCCGCGGCAAGGTATTGATCGGCAAGGACACGCGCATCTCAGGCTACATGTTCGAATCCGCGCTCGAGTCCGGCCTTTCGGCAGCGGGCGTCGATGTGTCCCTGCTCGGCCCGATGCCGACACCGGGGATCGCCTATCTGACGCGCACCTTCCGCGCCGATGCCGGCATCGTCATCTCGGCCTCTCACAACGCCTATCCGGACAACGGCATCAAGTTCTTCTCCGCTGCCGGCACGAAGCTGGATGATGCGCTGGAAGCCGAGATCGAAGCCGAGCTGGACCGCGACATCGTGATCGTCGGCCCGGACAGCCTGGGCAAGGCGTCACGCATCCAGGATGCGGCCGGTCGCTATATCGAATTCTGCAAGTCCACGCTGCCGGGCCGTCTGGGCCTGCACGGCATGAAGGTGGTGCTGGATTGCGCGCATGGCGCGACCTATCACATCGCGCCGAACGTCTTCCGTGAGCTGGGTGCCAAGGTCAGCGTCATCGGCGGTGAGCCGGATGGCCTCAACATCAATCAGGGCGTCGGCTCCACGCACCCGCAGGCGCTGCGCGCGGCCGTCATCGAGCAGGGCGCCGATCTGGGCGTGGCCTTCGATGGAGATGGTGACCGCCTGATCCTGGTCGATGCCGATGGCCGTGTCATCGATGGCGACGACATCCTCTACATGATCGCGCGTGACCGTCACGAGCGCGGCGTGCTGGGCGGTGGTGTCGTCGGCACCCTGATGTCCAACTTCGGCCTGGCGGCAGCACTGGAAGGCCTGGGAATTCCCTTCGAGCGTGCCAAGGTCGGTGACCGCTACGTCATCGAGCGTCTGGAAGCCAACGGCTGGCAGCTGGGTGGCGAATCCTCCGGCCACATCGTCTGCAGCCATATCCAGAGCACCGGGGATGGCATCGTCTCGGCGCTGCAGGTGCTGGCGATCATGGCGCGTGAAGAGTGCTCGCTCAGTGAATTGCTGGTCGGCTTCGAAAAGGCCCCGCAGGCGCTGATCAATGTGCGTCTGGCGCCGGGTTGTGACAACAAGGCACTGATGGCGGCGGATGCCGTCCAGGCCGCGGTGGTCGAAGTGGAGCAGACGCTGGGCAACGAAGGGCGCGTGCTGCTGCGTCCCAGCGGCACGGAACCGCTGATTCGCGTCATGGTCGAAGGGCGTCCGCACTTCGATGTCGATGCGCTGGCAGGCCAGATCGCCGCGACGGTCGAATCCAGCATGTCGGCGTGATGCGCTGACAAGGCAGCTCGCCGGGGCGACGGTGCACGTCGCTGAGTGGTCGGGTTGCACAGAACGACAACAGGCGCCGAGTGCGCCTGTTGTCGTTCTGGCAGTTGCCCCGAGCCTGATCGTGCCGGATCACGGGGCTTGACAGGGGTCGCGAAGGTTGTCAGTCAAGGGCGGCTCCATTACCATCCTCGCACTGCTCACAAGGGAGAAGCACATGCGTACACCGCTGATTGCCGGAAACTGGAAGATGAATGGTGATCTTGCCCTGGTCGATGAGTTTGCTCGGGGCCTGCAGGCGGCTGAGCTGCCGCAGGGCATTCAGGTGGCGCTGGCAGTGCCTTTCCCTTATCTGAGCGCCGCTCGCGCGAGCATGCCTGTGAGCGTGGCGCTGGCGGGGCAGACGCTGAACCCGGCGAGCGAGGGTGCCTTTACCGGCGAAGTGGCGGGTCAGATGCTCAAGGATGTCGGTGCCACGATGGTGCTGGTCGGTCACTCGGAGCGTCGAAGCCTGTATGCTGAAGACGATGCGGCGGTACTGGCGCGTGTCGAGGCGGCGCTTGCCGCTGGCCTCACACCGGTGCTGTGCGTCGGTGAGACGCTCGAGGAGCGTGAAGCCGGTGACACGGAGCGTGTCGTGCTGGGACAGCTGGAGGCGGTGTTCTCCGCGCTCTCCGCTGATGCGCGCACACGTCTGGTCGTCGCCTATGAGCCCGTCTGGGCCATCGGTACCGGGCGCACCGCCTCGCCCCAACAGGCGCAGGAGGTCCATGCGGCCATTCGCGCGCGCCTGGCCGAGTGGTCTGCCTCGCTCGCCGAGGCAATGCAATTGTTGTACGGCGGCAGCATGAAAGCTGCCAACGCCGCCGAGCTGCTTGCGCAGCCGGATATCGACGGCGGTCTCGTGGGCGGTGCCTCGCTCCAGATCGACGAATTCCTAGCCATTTGCCAGTCTGCAGGTTGAATCTCATGCAAGTAGCCGTTCTGATGGTCCATGTGGTACTCGCGGTCGCGCTGATCGTGCTCGTCCTTCTCCAGCAGGGCAAGGGTGCCGAAGCTGGCGCTGCCTTTGGTGGCGGTGGTGCTTCCCAGACCGTTTTCGGGTCCAGCGGTAGCGGCAACTTCCTCGCGCGCTTCACGGGTGTTCTGGCCGCGGGCTTCTTCGCGACCTCTCTGACACTGGCCTGGTTCGCGTCCAACGCCAACCAGCCGTCAGTCGAAGCGGGCATTCCGAATGCCAGCGTGATCGAGCAGCAGAAAAATTCACTGCCTTCACTTGACGACTCCGAGGAAAGTGTGGAGAATACGTCGCCAGTGCTTGAGGAAAGCGGCAACGCAGACCAACCAGCACTCTAAGGAATTCAAGGCGTTAACTTTGAATTCTTCCGGGTAACGTCTCAGGCGATACCCGCCCCCGTGCCGAAGTGGTGGAATTGGTAGACACGCTATCTTGAGGGGGTAGTGACCTTATGGTCGTGGGGGTTCAAGTCCCCCCTTCGGCACCATCTTGTTAGATCGATTGGCAGTCTGGACGCAACTCTGCCACCTTGGAAAGACGTCATTCCTTGACCTCCTTTTTCGGTGACATTACCATCGTCCGACTATTGTTGCGGGGTGGAGCAGTCTGGTAGCTCGTCGGGCTCATAACCCGAAGGTCATCGGTTCAAATCCGGTCCCCGCTACCAAGTTTCTTGAAAGGCCCCTTCCTATGAAGGGGCTTTTTGTTAGCACCAGTGCCAATCAGCCACCTAGCTCTCTTCTCTACTCCCGGTCAGGTGCCTGATGCAACTGCTGTAGGAGCCTCGTCTGTGTCAACCAAGGACGCTGCGCTTAACGCGCTTATCGATCCAGTCGTCTCTGCTCTGGGCTTCGAGCTCTGGGGTATCGACTATCTCTCCCAAGGCAAGCAGTCCCGTCTGGTGATCTATATCGACCATCCCGATGGCATTACCGTGGACAACTGCGCAAACGTCAGTCGTCAGGTGGGTGCCGTACTGGATGTCGAAGACCCCATTACCGGTCAGTTCCAGCTTGAAGTCTCGTCTCCAGGCATGGATCGTCCGTTGTTCACGCTTGACCAGTACGAGCGCTACATCGGTCACGTGGTGGCACTGCGACTTCGCCAGGCCTTCGATGGCCAGCGCAAGTTCCAGGGGCTGGTGACTGGCACCGAAGACGGTGATGTCGTGATCCGGGTCGATGAAGAAGAATACTGCTTTCCCATTGAAAGCATCGACCAGGCACGCATTGTGCCGCAGTTCAAATAACTGACGTTGTCGGCACACCGCTCGCGTTGCGAGCCCGGGTCGATGCGCAAGGACAGGTTTCTGGCGAGGCAAAGTCATGAGCAAAGAGATTCTGCTGGTCGTTGACGCCATCTCCAACGAGAAAGGCGTGCCGCGGGATGTGATTTTCGAAGCCGTCGAAGCGGCATTGGCTTCGGCGTCACGCAAGCGTTTCGATCAGGAAGAGGCGGATATCCGCGTCAAGATCGATCGTGTCACCGGTGATTACGCGACCTACCGTCGCTGGACCGTCGTCGAAGACGACGAGTTCGAGACGCCGGACTACGAGATCAAGGCCAGCATCGCCGAACAGCGCGAAGAGCCGCTGGCGCTGGGTGCCGTGGTCGAGAAGCAGATCGAATCCGAAGCGTTCGGTCGCATCGCTGCACAGACCGCCAAGCAGGTCATCGTGCAGAAGGTGCGCGAGGCCGAGCGTGCGGAAGTGGTGCGCCTTTACGCCGAGCGTGAAGGTGAGCTGGTCGCGGGTATCGTCAAGAAGACGACACGTGATGGCCTCATCATCGATCTGGGCGACAACGCCGAAGGCTTCCTGCCGCGCGGTGAGATGATTCACGGCGAGCGCTACCGCTTGAACGAGCGGGTTCGTGCCCTGCTGTGGAAAGTCGACGCGGATGCTCGTGGTTCTCAGCTGATCCTGTCGCGTACGCGTCCTGAGCTGATCATCGAGCTGTTCAAGATCGAAGTCCCGGAAATCGCCGAGCAGCTGATCGAGATCAAGGGTGCTGCCCGTGATCCGGGCTCGCGCGCCAAGATCGCGGTCAAGAGCAACGACAAGCGCATCGATCCGATCGGTGCCTGTGTCGGCATGCGTGGTTCACGCGTGCAGGCCGTGTCCAATGAACTACGTAACGAACGCGTGGATATCATCCTGTGGGATGACAATCCTGCCCAGCTCGTCATCAACGCCATGGCGCCGGCAGATGTCGGTTCCATTCTGGTCGACGAAGACACCCATTCCATGGATGTCGCTGTCGCTGCGGACAACCTGGCTCAGGCCATCGGCCGCAGCGGTCAGAACGTTCGTCTGGCCAGTGAGCTGACCGGTTGGCAGCTCAACGTCATGACCGAGGCGGAAGCCGAGGGCAAGCGCGAGCAGGAAATCGACAGTTTCGTCGAATATTTCATCACTCATCTCGAGATTGAAGAGGATCTAGCCCGTGTCCTGGTGGACGAGGGCTTCACCTCACTCGAGGAAATCGCCTATGTCCCGCTCGAGGAAATGCTCGAGGTCGAGGGCTTTGACCAGGATCTGGTCGAGGAGCTGCGCGCTCGGGCCAAGGATGAACTGCTGAATCTCGCCATCGCCACTGAAGAGCAACTGGACGGCGCACAGCCGGCCGAAGACCTGCTCAACATGGAAGGCATGGAGAGTCATCTGGCATACATCCTGGCCAGCAAGGGTATCGTCACCATGGAAGACCTTGCTGAGCAGGCCATCGATGATCTGAAAGACATCGAAGGCGTCGACGAAGAGCGAGCAGCGGCGTTGATCATGACCGCCCGCGCGCCCTGGTTCGCAAGCGAACAGTAACTAGGTCACGGGCTCAGGAGGGTCGTACATGTCAGAAATGACAGTCAAAGAATTCGCCAAGAAGGTGGGCCGCGAGTCAGCCCGCCTACTGGAACAGATGCATGAAGCGGGTCTGAAGCACAAGTCAGAGAACGACGCCGTCTCTGAGGTCGACAAGCAGAAGCTGCTTGATCACCTCACCAAGAGCCACGGTGGTGGTGCCGCTCCGGCAGCGCCCAAGAACCGCATTACCCTGACCCGCAAGACCAAGTCTCGCATCAACACGGGTAGCGGTCGCGGCAAGTCCATCGAGGTGCAGGTGCGCAAGAAGCGTACCTACGTCAAAGAGGGCGAAGAGCAGGCTGCAGAAGCGCCGGCTGCTGCTGCACCGGCAGCTGCCGTTGCGGACAAGCCGGCTGCGGCACCGCAGCGCGAAGAGCGTCGTGGCAATGACAACCGTCGCGAAGAGCGTCCGCGTCAGAGTGCACCGGCTGCTGCCGCTGCACCGGCCGCCGACGCTGCGCCGGAAGTCAATGCGCCGCCGAAGGAGCCGCGTGGTGATGCACCGCGTCGCGCCAAGGCTGCGCCGCGTGATGAATCACGTGATCGTCGCGAAGCCCGTGAAGACCGTAGCGAACGCAAGCGTGGCGGGGCCAAGAAGGTCAAGCGCGCCGAGCGTCGCGGTGGTCGTCGTGGTGGCCGTGATGCCAACCGTCAGCCGCCGAAGCCGGTCCAGACCTTCGTTCGTGAAGTCTCCATCCCTGAGTCCATCTCAGTGGCAGACCTCGCCGACAAGATGGCCGTCAAGGCGTCTGAAGTGATCAAGACCATGTTCAACATGGGCGCTGCGGTCACCATCAACCAGACGATCGATCAGGAAACCGCGACCATCGTGGTCGAGGAAATGGGCCACACGCCCAAGCTGATCAAGGATGACGCACTCGAGACAGCCGTTCTCGAAGGCATCTCCTACGAAGGTGAGCAGATCACCCGCGCGCCGGTCGTTACCGTCATGGGTCACGTCGACCACGGCAAGACCTCGCTGCTGGATTACATCCGCCGCACCAAGGTTGCCACAGGTGAAGCGGGTGGTATCACCCAGCACATCGGTGCCTACCACGTCGAACACGACAACGGTGACATCACCTTCCTGGATACCCCGGGCCACGCGGCGTTCACCGCCATGCGTGCTCGTGGTGCCAAGGCGACCGACGTCGTCATCCTGGTGGTGGCTGCCGATGATGGCGTGATGCCGCAGACCATCGAGGCTGTCGAGCACTCCAAGGCCGCGGGTGTCCCGATGGTCGTGGCGGTGAACAAGATCGACAAGCCGGGTGCTGATCCGGACCGCGTCAAGAATGAGCTGTCCCAGCACGGTGTCATCTCCGAGGAATGGGGTGGTGATACCCAGTTCGTCCACGTTTCCGCCAAGACTGGCGAGAACATCGACGCGCTGCTCGAAGGTGTCCTGCTGGTCTCCGAAGTTCTCGAACTTCAGGCCGTGCCGTCTGCGCCGGGTAAAGGCGTCGTGGTCGAGTCCCGTCTCGACAAGGGCCGTGGCCCGGTCGCGACCGTGCTGGTCCAGAACGGTACGCTGAAGAAGGGCGATATCGTCCTCGCCGGCCTGCATTACGGCCGTGTGCGTGCGCTGATCAACGAACTCGGCAAGCAGGTCGATTCCGTGGGTCCGGCCATGCCGGTCGAGATCCAGGGCCTGGGTGGCACGCCGGACGCCGGTGAAGAGTTCACCGTGGTTCCGGACGAGAAGAAGGCACGTGAAGTCGCCAACTTCCGTCAGGGCAAGTACCGCGAAGTGCGCCTGGCACGTCAGCAGAAGGCCAAGCTGGAGAACATGTTCTCCCAGATGGGTCAGGACGAAGTCGCCAAGGTCAACGTCGTCCTCAAGGCCGACGTGCAGGGTTCTCTGGAAGCCATCCGTGGCGCGCTGGAAGAACTCTCCACCGAAGAAGTCAAGGTGGCCGTGGTCTCTTCCGGTGTCGGTGGTATCACCGGTACCGATGCCAACCTGGCACTCGCTTCCGAAGCGATCCTGGTCGGCTTCAACGTCCGTGCTGACGCCTCCGCGCGTGAGATCGTCGAGCGTGAAGGTCTGGATCTGCGCTACTACAGCGTCATCTACCAGCTGATCGACGAGGTCAAGCTGGCCATGACTGGCATGCTGGCACCGGAATTCCGCGAGCAGATCGTCGGTGTTGCCGAAGTGCGCGATGTCTTCAAGGCACCGAAGATCGGCGCGATCGCCGGTTGTATGGTCGTCGAAGGCAACATGTACCGCTCCAAGCGCATCCGCGTGCTGCGTGACAACGTGGTCATCTATGAAGGCGAGCTGGAATCCCTGCGTCGCTTCAAGGATGACGTCAACGAAGTCCGCAACGGCATGGAATGTGGTATCGGCGTCAAGAACTACAACGACGTGCAGGTTGGCGACAAGATCGAGGTGTTCGACCAGATCCAGGTCGAGCGCACGCTCTGATAGCGCCCCTGCAAGGAGAGATCACGGATGCGTGAATACAGCCGTACTGACCGCGTGGCGGACCAGATCCAGCAAGAGCTCGCGCTGTTGATTCAGCGCGAGGTCAAGGACCCGCGCCTTGGCATGCTGACGGTCAGCGCCGCCAAGGTCAGCCGCGACCTGTCCTACTCCGATGTCTACGTGACCCTGCTGGGTGACGACAGCCCGGAACGCATCAAGGAAAACCTCGCCGTGCTCAAGCGCGCGGCAGGTTTCCTGCGCTCCCAGCTGGCGCGCACCATTCAGCTGCGCCACGTGCCGGAACTGCGTTTTCATTACGATGAAAGCGTCGTTCGTGGCCATCACCTGTCCTCACTGATCAACGATGCGGTCGCCGACGATCGCAAGCGCAGTGCTGAACGCGGTGATGACGACAGCGAAGATGGTGCCCCGGGCACCACGCCGGACGCCTGATGGCGCGTCGTCGTCGCGGCTTGCCGATCGATGGCGTTCTGTTGCTGGACAAGCCCAAGGGCATGTCCAGCAACTATGCGCTTCAGAAGGCTCGTCGCCTCTACCAGGCGCAGAAGGCCGGTCATACCGGCACGCTCGACCCGATGGCGACCGGCTTGTTGCCGGTCTGCTTCGGGGAAGCGACCAAGTTCTCCTCGCATCTTCTCGAGGCAGACAAGGTCTATCGGGCACGGATCAAGTTTGGCCAGGTCACCGATACCGGTGATGCGGAAGGCACGGTGATTCGCGAGCGGGAGGTTCCCGAGATTGCGCAGGCCGAGCTGGACGCGGTGCTGGACAGGTTCCGTGGCGAGATAGATCAGGTACCGCCGATGTACTCCGCGCTCAAGCACCAGGGACGTCCGCTCTACGAGCTGGCGCGCCAGGGGATTGAAATCGAGCGTGCAGTCCGTCGCGTTACCATCTACAATATGGCGCTTCTTGCGCGGCACTCCGATGGCATCGAGATCGAAGTGGCGGTCAGCAAGGGTACCTACATACGCAGTCTGGCCGAGGATATCGGCGAGGCGCTGGGCTGTGGAGCCCACCTCACGGCACTGCGTCGTCTCAAGACGGGCCCGTTCACGGGTGATGCCATGCTGGATTTCGAGCGCCTCGAGGCGCTGGCTGACCAGCAGGCACGTGAAGGCGTTCTGTTACCTGTCGACATCCTGCTCGATCATCTCCCGCGTCTCGACATCACTGCCGAGATGGCGCGGATGATATTGCGTGGTCAACAGGCTGAAACGACGACAGGGTCGCTGGAAGTGGACTCCCTGGCTCGTGTGTATCAGGACCAGCAGTTGCTCGGGCTGGTCCGGATTGCGGCGGAGGGCGTCATCGCTCCTCGCCGACTGCTCAGTTCTGCCGTCGAGGCGGCGGCTGGGTGAGCTGATTGCGGCCTCGCCGCAAGCCGCATGAAGACTGCAAATATGCGTGGTCTTCGACATTTCTAATCTATCAAGCATATTGCTTACTGGAGAGACAGATGGCACTTACCGCTGAGAAGAAGGCTGAGATCGTTACCGAATTCGGCCGTGGCGAGAACGACACCGGTTCCCCGGAAGTTCAGGTTGCTCTGCTGAGCGCCAACATTGATGGCCTGCAGGGTCACTTCAAGGCCAACAAGCAGGATCACCACTCCCGTCGTGGTCTGATCCGCATGGTCAACCAGCGCCGCAAGCTGCTTGACTACCTCAAGCGCAAGGACTTCGAGCGTTACACCGCTCTGATCCAGCGTCTGGGTCTGCGTCGCTAATCAGCGATGTTGCCGCCATGCACTTCGGTGCATGGCGGGCCCCCGGTGGGCACAGGAAAACCGACACTGCCTGCGGGCGGTGTCGGTTTTTTTGTGCCTGATACCGAGGTGATCCGGGCTTCAGATCAGAGGCTCGACCCGCGCTGCAGCCCGCTTGTCGCGTGGGATCAACCCGCTTTTCATTGCCTGTGGCGCGCTTTACCATGAGCGTCTGGCATCGATGACTATCAGATTAAAGGACATGCGCCGTGAACCCGGTAACGCACAGCTTCCAGTACGGTAATGACACCATCACCCTCGAGACCGGCCGCATCGCGCGTCAGGCGACCGGTAGCGTGATGGTGACCATGGGCAATACCTCGGTGTTGTGCACCGTGGTGGCCAAGGCGTCGCCGAAACCCGGCCAGTCCTTCTTCCCGTTGTCGGTCCATTATCAGGAGAAGGCCTACGCGGCGGGGCGTATCCCCGGCGGCTTCCTCAAGCGCGAAGGGCGTCCCACCGAGAAGGAAACCCTGACCTCGCGCTTGATCGACCGCCCGATGCGCCCGCTGTTTCCCGAAGGCTTCATGAATGAGGTGCAGGTGGTCTGCACGGTGATGTCGGCGGAGCGCAATGTCGACCCCGACATCGCGGCACTGCTCGGCACCTCTGCAGCGCTTTGCATCTCCGGTGTACCCTTCGCGGGCCCCGTGGGCGCGGCGCGCGTCGGCTTCAGCGAGCAGCGCGGCTACTTCCTGAATCCCGGCTACAGCGAACTGGCGCATTCCGAGCTGGACATGGTGGTGGCGGGGACCGAGAAGGCCGTGTTGATGGTCGAGTCCGAAGCCCGGGAGCTGCTGGAAGACGAGATGCTCGGCGCCGTGCTCTATGGCCATCACGAGATGCAGAAGGCCATCACGGGGATCGAGACGTTCGCCGCCAAGGTCAATCGTCCCAAGTGGGCGTGGGTGCCGCAGAAGCTCGACCGCGTGCTGGTCGAGGCGCTGGAGCAGAGCTTCGCCACCCGGATCGGTGATGCCTATCGCCTGAGTGACAAGATGGCGCGTCAGGACAGTCTGTCGGCGCTCAAGGCGCAGGCCATCGACCTGCTGGGCGCCGAGGATGATGCGCGCTTCAGTGTCGAGGCTGTCGCCACGGCCTTCGCGGCGCTCGAGAAGCGTATCGTGCGTCAGCGCGTGATCGCCGGTGAGCCGCGTATCGATGGTCGTGATACGCGCACCGTGCGGCCGCTGGACATGGCGGTGGGCGTGTTGCCCAAGGCGCATGGTTCGGCGCTGTTCACCCGCGGCGAGACCCAGGCGATCGCCACTGCCACCCTGGGGACCACGCGCGACTCACAGCTGATCGAAGGGCTGTCCGGCGAGAAGCAGGACCGCTTCATGCTGCACTACAACTTCCCGCCCTACTGCGTCGGCGAGACGGGCTTCATCGGCGCGCCCAAGCGGCGCGAGATCGGTCATGGGCGTCTGGCGCGTCGGGGCATCGAATCCATGCTGCCGTCGCTGCAGGCCTTCCCCTACGCGATCCGTGTCGTCTCCGAGATCACCGAATCCAATGGCTCGAGCTCGATGGCATCCGTCTGTGGCGCCTCGCTTGCGCTGATGGACGCCGGTGTGCCGCTCAAGGCGCCGGTCGCGGGTATCGCCATGGGGCTGGTCAAGGACGCCAATGGCGTCGCGATACTGACCGATATCCTCGGCGATGAGGATCACCTCGGTGACATGGACTTCAAGGTCGCGGGGACCGCCGAAGGCGTTACCGCGCTGCAGATGGACATCAAGATCGAGGGGATCGACGAGGAGATTCTTGAGCAGGCGCTCGAACAGGCCCTCGAGGCACGTCTGACCATCCTCGCGCAGATGAATGAGGTGCTGGCCGCCAGTCGCCAGGAAGTCTCGGACAATGCCCCGGCGATGCTGTCCCTCAAGATCGCGCCCAACAAGGTGCGTGACGTGATCGGCAAGGGCGGCTCCACCATCCGCAAGATCTGTGAAGAAACTGGCGCCAATGTCGATCTCGACGATGATGGCAGCGTGCGCATCTATGCCGAGCACAAGGCGCAAGCGCAGGCGGCTGCCAAATACGTCGAGGGCATCATTGCCGAGGCCGAGATCGGCAAGCTCTATGCCGGCAAGGTGGCGCGCATCGCCGACTTCGGTGCCTTCATCACCTTCATGCCGGGCACTGATGGTCTGCTGCACATCTCGCAGATCGTCGAGGAGCGGGTCAATGACGTACGCGACTACCTCAACGAAGGCGATGAGGTGGTGGTCAAGGTGCTCGACATCGACAACCGCAATCGCGTCAAGCTGTCGCTGAAAGAGATCAGCGAAGAAGAGAAGGCGGCCTTTGCCGCTGCTCAGGCTGAAGAGGCCGCCGCCCAGGACTGACCGATCGTCGCGGAGCGTCCCCGCCCCGGTCTTGCCTGCTCTGCATGAGAGGCGCATTCTCCGGGCAACAAAAAGCCCCCGCCAGGTCACTGGCGGGGGCTTTTGCATATCTCCCTGCTCAAGATTGCGCGAGCAGGGAGGGTTCAGGCGGGGGTTCAGATATGTGAGCGATCAGCTGCGCTCGATGGCCAGCGCGACACCCTGACCGCCACCGATGCACAGGGTCGCCAGACCCTTCTTGGCATCACGCTCGATCATCTCGTGCACCAGCGAGACTAGCACACGGCAGCCGGAGGCGCCGATCGGGTGGCCGAGGGCAATGGCGCCGCCATTGACGTTGACCTTGTCGACATCCCAGCCCAGCTCCTTGTTGACCGACAGGGCCTGGGCGGCGAAGGCTTCGTTAGCTTCGATCAGGTCGAGGTCTTCCAGGCTCCAGCCGGCCTTCTTGAGGCACAGGCGAGTCGCCGGCGCCGGGCCGATGCCCATGATCTTCGGATCAACACCCGCGTTGGAGTAGGCCTTGATGGTCGCCAGCGGCGTCAGGCCCAGCTCGCGTGCCTTGTCGGCGGAGCACAGCATGACCACGGCAGCGCCGTCGTTGAGCGCCGAGGCGTTGCCGGCGGTGACGGTGCCGTCCTTCTTGAAGGCCGGACGCATGCCGCCGAGCTTCTCGGCCGTGGTGCCGGCGCGCGGGTTCTCGTCGGTATCGAAGACGATCGGGTCGCCCTTGCGCTGCGGGATCTCGACCGGGACGATCTGGCCCTTGAAGCGGCCAGCTTCGATGGCTGCGCAGGCCTTCTGCTGAGAGGCGGCCGCGAAGGCGTCCTGGGCTTCACGGGTGATCTCGTATTTCTCAGCCAGATTCTCGGCGGTGATGCCCATGTGGATGTCATTGAAGGCATCCCACAGACCGTCGTGGACCATGGAGTCGATCGCCTTCCAGTCGCCCATGCGCTTGCCGTCACGCGAGTTGGGCAGCACGTGCGGAGACAGGGACATGTTTTCCTGGCCGCCGGCCAGAATCAGCTCGGCATCGCCGCAACGGATGGCCTGGGTGGCCAGGTGCAGCGCCTTGAGGCCAGACCCGCAGACCTTGTTGATGGTCATGGCGGGCACGCCTTCCGGCAAGCCTGCCTTGATGACCGCCTGACGTGCCGGGTTCTGACCGCATCCTGCTGTCAGCACCTGACCCAGAAGCACTTCATCGACCTGATCGCCACTGACACCCGTGCTGGCGAGGATATCCTTGATGACATGTGCGCCGAGATCCGCGGCGGAAATGCCAGCCAGGCTGCCACCGAAGGCGCCTACGGCGGTACGACGGGCTGCTACGATCACCACATCCTGCATCTGAACGCTCCTGTTCTCTTGCGAGACTGTCTGAGTCAATTGGCTGCGACTATGGCCATGCCATCAAGCGGGCGAGGCGCAGTCCTGCTGAGGTGAGATTCCAGCATAAGGCAGTTTTGTGCGGTGCGGCAATCGCCAAAGGGCATCTCCAGTGTCAGCCTTTAGCCATATGTATCGCCTGTCCAGACGGCACGACGCCAGCGCTCTGGCAGGCAGGGCTGGCGTCGTGTTGGAGCGCTCGCGGCAGGCTCAAGGCCTGAAAGCATCAGCCCTCAGGGCGTGGAGCGGCAGGCAGCAAGGGGTTCTCAGGCCATCTGGACCGGGATGGCGTTGGCCGTATGGCTGACCTCGTTGCCTTCCATCAGATAGACCATGGAGGGCTTGTGCGCGTCCAGCTCGCTCTCGGCGTAGTGGGCGAAGGCGCAGATGATCACGCGGTCGCCCACATCGGCCTGGTGGGCTGCGGCGCCGTTCACCGAAATGATCTTCGAGCCTTCTTCGCCGCGAATGGCATAGGTGGTGAAGCGCTTGCCGTTGTCCACGTTGTAGATCTGGATCTGTTCGTACTCACGAATGCCTGCCATGTCGAGCAGGTCGCCATCGATGGCGCAGGAGCCCTCGTAGTTGAGGACGGCGTGAGTCACGCGGGCCATGTGCAGCTTGGCCTTGAGCATGATGGCTTGCATCAGGATGTCTCCAGTTGAGCGCCGCCGGGCGCAGATCGAGGCCCTGGGACCAGGGCCATGGCGCGTATGGTGTGGCGGACAGTGCCACGCCAGGGTGCAAGGCGGCGCAGTCTAATCAGGCATCAGGCCACCGGCAAGGCGACCTTCAGGTTATCGAGCAGGCGCGTACGGCCCAGGTGTGCGGCGACCAGAATCACCGCCTCGCGCGTGTCATCCTCGACCGCCCCCAGGTCAGCCGCGCGGCGCAGCTCGAGGTAGTCCGGCTTGAAGCCGCTCTCGCTGATGGCGGCCAGTGCCTCGCGCAGCGCCACATCACGCGCCACGCCCTGCTCAAGGCGAGCCTTCAGGGCATCGAGGCACTGCTTGAGACGCGGCGCGATGGCGCGCTCCTGCTCACTCAGGTAGCCGTTGCGTGACGACAGCGCCAGCCCATCCTCGGCACGCACGATGGGCACACCGATGATCTCGATGCCGAAGTGCAGGTCGCGGTTGAGCTTGCGGATCACGGCCAGCTGCTGGAAGTCCTTCTCGCCGAAACAGGCGACTTCAGGGCGTACCAGATTGAACAGGATGCTGACGACGGTGGCGACGCCATCGAAGTGACCCGGACGGTTGCCGCCGCACAGGCCTTCGGAAACGCCCGGTACCTGCACGTTGCACAGTCCGTCGCGGCCCGCGGGGTAGAGCTCCGCCGTCGAAGGGGCGAACAGCAGGTCACATCCTTCTGCGGCCAGCGCATTCTGGTCGGCCTCGAGGGTGCGCGGATAGCTGTCGAGGTCTTCGCCGGGGCCGAACTGCAGCGGATTGACGAAGATGCTCGCGACGACCATGTCGGCGTGGCGGCGCGCTTCACGGACCAGCGACAGGTGGCCGGCATGCAGGTTGCCCATGGTCGGCACCAGTGCGATACGCAGGCCATCGCGGCGCGCCTGGGCGAGTTGCTCGCGCAGGGCGTTGATCTGGGAGACGGTTTTCATCAGAAGCCGTGCTCCGGCGTTGGGAAGCTGCGCGTCTTGACCGCCTGGTGGTAGGCGGCGAAGGCCTCCTGCACGCTGCCGGCATCGCTCATGAAATTCTTGACGAAGCGCGGCTTGCGGCCGGGCGTCAGGTCGAGCATGTCGTGCATGACCAGAATCTGGCCATCGACGTCCACGCCGGCACCGATGCCGATCACCGGCACCTCGACGGCATCACGAATGCGCGCGGCCAGCTCGGACGGCACGCATTCGAGCAGGATGATCGCGGCACCCGCGGCTTCCAGCGTGCGGGCATCGGCGATGATCTGCTCGGCGCGTGCCTCGTCGCGACCCTGTACCTTGTAGCCACCGAAGGCATGCACGTGCTGTGGTGTCAGGCCCATGTGCACGCAGACCGGTACACCACGCTGGACGAGCGCGGTGACGGCATCGGCCAGCCAGGCTTCGCCTTCGACCTTGACCATCTCGGCGCCGGCACGCATCAGACGCGCCGCATGATCGAGCAGGATGTCGGTGCTGGCATTGCTCATGAAGGGCAGGTCGGCCATCAGCAGGCTGCCCTGCTTGCCACGTGCCACGGCGGCGGTGTGGTAGCAGATGTCATCGATGGTGACGGGCAGGGTGCTGGTATGGCCCTGCAGGACCATACCGAGAGAGTCGCCGACCAGCAGCACTTCAATGCCGGCATCGCTGGCAAGATGAGCAAAGGTGGCATCGTAGGCGGTGAGGCAACTGAACGTCTCACCATCGGCCTTGAGGCGGCGCAGGGTGCTCAGGGTGACGTTTTTCATCGGGACGCTTACTCGTTGCGGCGCGTATGACGCAGCTGCCCGTGGCGTCGAGCAGCCGCGATCGCGAGAAGGCCGCCGAGGGCGGACTGCGGGCGACACGGGCCGGTGTTACCAGAAAGTGTTACCGCACAGGCCAAAGTGGGCACGACGGTAACAAGATGGCGAAACTCTACTCCTGAGGTCCGAGGGGGAGCAAGTCATCGCCCTCAACTCGAGACGCCAGTGTTTCGAGATTCTCCTCGCCCAGCACGCTGAGGCGCTGCGGGCCCAGCAGGTCAGCCAACGGACGCATCACGAAACCACGTTTGAGCATTTCGCGATGGGGCACGACGAGACGCGGCGTCGAGATCCTGCTGTCATTGAAGAGCAGCAGGTCCAGATCCAGCGTGCGGGGGCCCCAGTGACGCAGCCGCACGCGGCGATGCTGCTGTTCCAGGGCTTGCAGTTGATCGAGCAGGGCGAGGGGAGACAGGCGGGTCGATAGCTCGGCGACGGCATTGACGAAGTCGGGCTGGTCCTGCGGGCCGACCGGCTTGCTGGCATACAGGCGAGAATGTCGCGTGCAGCGGGTCAGCGGCAGCCGGTCGAGAGCCTCAAGCGCGCGCTCCAGTTGAGCGCGCGGATCGTCAAGATTGGCACCGAGGCCAATCAAGGCTGTCGAAATCATGCGGAGTTCCTGCGTGGAGACGGCAGTGGCTCAGACGAGCCACTGCTCAGCCCTGGCCGCGACCATTGCGCCGACGCTTGCCGCGACGCTTGGTGCCGACCGGCTTGCTGCCGGCGGGGCCTTCATCGGAGACACCTTCGATCATCGTGACCTGGGTGCGAGCATCGACTTCCTGGAAGTCGGTCCACCACTTGCCCAGCCCCGGCTTCACTTCGCCGGCGAATTCGCGCAGCAGCAGGAAGTCGTAGGCGGCGCGGAAGCGCGGATGCTCGCGGGTCTGGAAGGCGCGCTTGCCACGACGGCGCGGCAACTTGGCCTGCATGTCCCAGATCTCGCGCATCGGAATGCTGAAGCGCTTCGGGATCGAGGTATGGTTGAGCTGGCGAGCGATCGCCTGCTGGGCCGCCTGGTGGGCTGCCGGAATATCGGGCATGCCACTGGCGATCAGCTGGTCGGTACGCGCCTTGACGCCCGGCCACAGCAGGGCGGCATACAGGAAGGCCGGCGTGACCGGCTTGTCTTCGCGGATGCGGTCGTCCGTGCTGGCCAGCGCCTTCTCGATCAGCGGCATGGACCAGTGATAATGCGCGAAGCTCTCTTCCGTCTCGGGGAACAGCATCTGGAATAGACCAAACTCACGCAGGAGATGGAAGGTTTCCAGTGCATAGCCGGACATGAACAGCTTGAGCACTTCCTCGAACATGCGCGCCGGCGGAATCTGCAGCAGCAGCGGGGCCAGTTCGTACATCGGTTCGGCCGTGGCCTCCTCGATGTCGAAGTCCAGCTTGCCGGCGAAGCGGACGGCACGCAGCATGCGCACCGGATCTTCGCGATAGCGTGTTTCCGGGTCACCGATCAGGCGAATCATGCGCGCTTCGATATCGCGTACACCATTGGCCCAGTCATGGATCGTGAAGTCGGACACGTCGTAATAGAGGGCATTGATCGTGAAGTCGCGGCGCAGCGCGTCCTCCTCGATGGAGCCGAAGACGTTGTCACGCAGCAGCATGCCGTCTTCCGACTGCTGGGTATGCTGGCTGGGCGTGCTATCGGCCGGCTTGCCGCGGAAGGTGGTGACCTCGATCACCTCACGACCGAAGCGCACGTGCACGATACGGAAACGACGGCCAATGATGCGGGCATTGCGGAACAGCTCGCGGACCTGTTCCGGCGTGGCGTTGGTGGCCACGTCGAAGTCCTTGGGGCGTTGTCCGAGCAGGGCATCACGGATACAGCCACCGACCAGATAGGCCTGATATCCACCGCTTTGCAGGCGATAGAGTACCTTCAGCGCATTCTCGCTGAGCTGGCGGCGGGACACGGGATGCTCATCCCGCGGTATCACACGCAGGCTGGGCAATGGGGCCGCGGGCGCGTCAGTTGCATTGAAAAGCGTCTTCAAGCGGTCACCGGGGCGTTGTAGAAAGCGGGTAAATCCTTTGAGCATGCAGCGATTCGACTCGTGCGTGGCAGGCCGCCCAGTGTAGCCGAGGGCAGATACCTTGGCAAAGCGCCGGTCTGCCATCCAGGGGCCGACTCTGCACTTCAAGGCGTCTGACGAGGCGAAAATCACCTCTCAGACAAGGAAAAAGGGAGACCGATCACTCGGTCTCCCTTGCAGGTAGGGTACACGCATCCTTGAGCGGATGTTCTTTTTCGTGATGGCGCATCGCCCTGAATACGCACCACAGTCACAAATCAATGCAGACAGATCCTTCGTGTTGCAGATCATGTTGTTGTTGTCTGGCTGTCTGTTCGGTGACCATCTCGTATTCAAAACAATCTTCCATTCACCGACGGCTGAGTAGCCTCCCCCCGCGAGTTGTTGTTGTTTCGGGGGTGATCCGGGGTCGAGCCTGTTGTTCTTGTTGGTGCTCGAGGCCGGATTCGTCGCGTCCTGGTCAGTAGATTCCGGACTGCCGATATCTTGTTGTTGTTGGATCGGCGGATGATGAACTGCGGCCGTTTGTTCTTGTTTTGGCTCTTGCCTGTCACCACTCATGTAGTGAGGCATGCGGTTCATCATCAATGTCACGCGCTCGACGGGTATTGTTCTTGTTGGTGTCGAGGGTTTTCGAAGCATTGCGCGTTCTTGTTGTTGTTGGGCGCGCTTCGTATTTCCGGTTGTTCTTTTTCTTGACCGTGTTATTGCATCGGATGTGCCACAGCTTAAAAAAAACCAGCAATTCAGTCATTTAGACATAGGTCGCTGAGACGTGAGGTGTAGAGAGGTGCGAGGTGTTACCTGACGTGGCCATTGGTGCGCTGGATGGGGTCATGATTTGGGGTCGATGGTAACAATTGGTGCGAAGGTCTAACGAAGTGCCTTGCAAGCTAATGATTGAGCTGGGTTTTTTGCGAGTCTTTCGACACTAAAGTCTAGCGATGCCCTCGATGATGCGGGGATCTGTGGCAGGCAAGGTGGCGCCGCAGGCGGGTTGCTCGCTCGGGAGGGCACCTGCATGGTGCAGTGACTTCAGCGCAGTGACTTCAGCGCAGTGACTTCAGCGCAGTGACTTCAGCGCAGTGACTTCTGTGCGCCAGCGTCAGTGCTCCAGCTTCATTGCGCCGACGTCAGTTTGCGGGAGAGCTGCGGCGGCCCTTGCGACGTGGTATGCCCAGGCGCTGACGTCGCTCCCAGAGGTTCTTGCGGCTGATGCCGAGGCGGCGTGCGAGCTCGGTCTCGCTCATGTGGTCCTGATGCTCGAGTACGAAGTGCTGGAAGTAGTCCTCCAGCGAGAGGTCTTCCTCCTCACCGGCGTCGCCGACCACCGAGAGGCCGCTGCGTGGGGTGTCCGCAGGCGGTGGCTGGCCCGTGTCCTGTTGGCCGGCCGTGGGCTGACCTGTCACAGGCGCTGAGGCCGTCTCGGGACTTGCGTCCCTGGCGGCGCCTTTCACTGTGCCTTTCATCGACCCTTTCATTGCTCCTTTCGCCGCCCCTTTGCCCGCTGTCTTCGGCGCCTGAGCAGTGGATGGGGGCACCGGGTCTGCCGTTGCGGCGGGCGCTGCCTGAAGCGGCTGCCCTGAGGGCGTGCGCAGGCCGAGGTCTTCCGGGGCGATGATGCGGCGCTCCGCCAGGATGACGCCCCGCTCGAGGGCGTTTTCCAGCTCACGGACATTGCCGGGCCAGGCGTAGTGATGGATTTCCTGTCGCGCCCGCTGAGAGAGTCGCATGCCGTCCCGACCATGCTTGCGGGCGATGCCGGCCAGCAGGTGCTCGGCCAGTTCCAGCACGTCATCGCCGCGCTCACGCAGGGGCGGCAGGTCGATCTCCATCACG
This sequence comes from Cobetia sp. 29-18-1, assembly GCF_029846405.1. Lineage (NCBI taxonomy): Bacteria > Pseudomonadati > Pseudomonadota > Gammaproteobacteria > Oceanospirillales > Halomonadaceae > Cobetia > Cobetia sp. 29-18-1. Next base: position 17,233 of record NZ_JARWKS010000015.1, on the reverse strand, counting down.
TTCAAGCGGTAGTAGAGATCAAGGCGGAACTCGCCGCTGGCCGAGAGCTGATGCAGGTTGCGATGGGTCGCGGCGATGAGGCGGATGTCGACGTAGCGTGTCTCGATCGCCCCTACGCGGCGAATCTCGCCCTCCTGCAGCACTCGCAGCAGGCGCGCCTGGGCATCCAGTGGCAGTTCGCCGATCTCATCCAGAAACAGCGTGCCGCCGTCGGCGGCTTCGATCAGACCGGTGCGCGAGCTGGTGGCGCCGGTGAAGGCGCCTTTTTCATGGCCGAACAGCTCGGACTCGATCAACGTCTCGGGAATGGCGGCGCAGTTGACGCAGATCAGCGGCGCCTGATGGCGTTCGCTCTGACGGTGAATGGCGCGTGCGACCAGCTCCTTGCCGGTGCCGGACTCACCGAGCACCAGCACGGTGACATCGGCAGGCGCAACCTTGCGGATGCGGTTATAGACCTGTTGCATGGCGCGACAATGGCCAATCATCTCCACCGGCTTGTTGGCTGTGCCAGCATGCGCCTGGGGAGGAGGGGGCGCGGCGCTCGGCGCCCCCTGGCGTGGCAGCGACAGCGCATCTCGCACGCTGCGCGCGAAGGCCTGCTGATCGAACGGCTTGGGCAGATAGTCGGCTGCCCCCGCCTTCAGACAGCCGATGGCGGCGTGCAGGCTGGGGTTGTCGGCCAGCAGCAGCACGGGAGTTGGCTGGCTGGCGCGCAGGATCGGGTCGGCATGCTCTCCGGCCAGTTCGCTGTCGCAGATCACCAGCGCGAAGTCGGCAGGGTGCTGCAGACGGGCATCCTCCAGGCCGCTGGCCTGCACCACGTCGTGACCCTCGCGCTCCAGCAGATGCTGCAGCGTGTTGCGCGAAGCACCTTCCTTTTCGACGATCAGAATCCGGGCCATGGGGTGATGTCGCTCGCCTGAGGGTGTGCATGAGGGAATGACTGTCGTTCGAGTCTGTCCTGTTCCCACAGGGGAGGCAATCCGACAATCGTGGCTGTTGTCAGGCGTCCCGAGTGCATGGCGTGCCTGGTCTCAGCTTCCCTCAGAGGTCCTTGCCATTGGAGCAGTGGCCGCACTGAGTGACGGCGCGGTGCCGACCGCCGCGAGTGACCAGCGAGGAGTGGCGTGGGCGAGTTGTTCAGCGGGGCTGGCGGTCGCCAGTTCGGGTGGCGGCGCCTGACCGAGCAGCGTCAGGGTATGGTGCAGCAGTGTTCGAATCGCGCTGGCGTCTTCCGGCAGGGCCGGCGCCAGATTCTGCTTGGAGAGTTTCTGGCCATTGTCGGCGGTGATCAGCGGCAGGTGCGTCAGGCGGGGCATCGGCAGGTCGAGCGCGGCCTGCAGCAGACGTTGCCAGGGGCTGTTGTCGAGCAGATCCAGCCCGCGCACGACATCGGTGATGCCCTGCTCGGCGTCATCCACCACCACGGCCAGCTGATAGGCCCACAGGCCATCGCGTCGCTTGAGCACCACATCGCCGAGTGCGGCGAGATCCAGCTGGACCGCGCCCTGCAGGCGGTCCTGCCAGCCAGCGATGGCCCGGGCGCCGCCGAAGCGCTCTGCCGCACGCACATCCAGCCGCCAGGCATGCTCGCCCGTGGGAGGTTCGGCTCGCTCTCGGCACCAGCCGGGGTAGATGGCGTGCTCGCGCCACTGCTTGCGCGAGCAGTCACACGGGTAGGCGATACCACTGGCCTTGAGTTGCACGAGTGCCTCGGCGTAGGCGGCGTGACGCTGGCTCTGATAGCGGAGCTCGCCATCGCGCTGCAGGCCGAAGGCATCCAGCTGGCGCAGGATGGTATCAGCGCTCCCGGCGGGGCAGCGCGGCGGGTCGATATCCTCGATACGCACCAGCCACTCGCCGCCGTGATAGCGGGCATCGAGATAGCTGGCGACGGCGGCCAGCAGTGAGCCCGCATGCAGCGGGCCGGAAGGGGTAGGGGCAAAGCGGCCACGGTAGGCGGTAGGCATGTGGGCTCCGTCATCCTTCGTGGTGGGGAATTCGCAGGCAGCAGGGCCTGAACGCATACGGGCACCGCTCCGAGGAGGGTGCCCGTATGGGGGATGAGGGCGACGGCCTGACGTCGCTTCATCGACAGCAGGGCTTAGCGGCCCAGCTGCTTTTCCTTCAACTCGGCCAGCGTCTTGCAGTCGACACACTGGGTAGCGGTCGGACGTGCTTCCAGACGACGAATGCCGATCTCGACGCCGCAGGCTTCGCAGAAGCCGTAGTCGTCTTCATCGATGTTCTCGATGGTCTCGTTGATCTTCTTCAGCAGCTTGCGCTCGCGATCACGTGTTCTCAGTTCGAGGCTGAAGCCTTCTTCCTGAGTGGCACGGTCTGCAGGGTCCGCGTAGTTGTTGGCATCTTCCTGCAAGTGACGCACGGTGCGATCGACCTCTTCCATCAGCTCCTGTTTCCAGTCCAGCAGGATCTGACGGAAGTGCGCTAGCTGCTTCTCGTTCATGTACTCTTCACCCGCTGCCGGCTCATACGGGGTGAATTTCTTAAGCGCTTCCGGCTTGGTTTCAGCTAAGGGCATGGGACCGCCTCATTCCGCAAGGTGACTTGGGCCGTCGACAGTCTGTTGCACTGCCTCCTTGGCCACGGCGAGGGGGCTGTCCTGACTGCTGCCCTCGCGAGAAGATCAGCTTATTTAGCGTAAAAATGACAAGTTTGCAACCGATCTCCGACGATAGTTTGTAGCGGGCAGTGGTCCGGCGTGTACCGGCAAACACCGATTTTCCTGCACGAAGGGGCTGGGAATGGGCCTTGGCAGGCGCCTAGAATGAAGCTCCCATCCTGAGGAGTGTTGTCATGCCGTTTGCCCGCCGTCTTGAATCCGTCGCTGCCTTTCGCGTGATGACGCTGCTGGAAGCCGCCCAGGCACGCGAGGCCGCGGGCCATGACGTCATTCATCTGGAAGTGGGTGAGCCCGACTTCCCGACCCCCGCGCCGGTGATCGCCGCCGGGCAGGCGGCGCTGGCGGCCGGTCAGACGCGCTACACCCCTGCCTGCGGCCTGCCGGCCCTGCGCGAGGCCATCGCGGCAGACTATCAGCGCCGCCACGGCGTCACGGTGTCGCCCTCCCGTATCATCATCACGCCCGGCGCCTCCGGTGCCTTGCTGCTGGCCACATTGCTGTGCGCCGAACGTGGCGACAGCGTGTTGATGGCCGACCCGACCTACCCCTGCAATCGCCACTTCATGGGCCTGGTGGATGCCCAGCTGGATGTGGTGCCCGTCAATGCCGAGAGTGGCTGGCAGCTGACCGCCGAACTTGCCGATGATTTCTGGCGCGAGAACACGCGGGCCGTGATGGTGGCATCGCCCTCCAATCCCACCGGACACGTGCTGTCGCCCGAGGAATTGAAGGCGCTGGGCGAGCTGTGCCAGACGCGTGATGCGCACCTGCTGGTGGATGAGATCTATCAGGGACTGACCTATGGCGTGCCTGCGCACACCGCACTGGCGGAGTGCCCCGATGCCTTCGTCATCAACAGCTTCTCGAAATACTTCGGCATGACGGGCTGGCGGCTGGGCTGGCTGGTGGCGCCGGAAGCGGCGGTCGAGCCATTGTCACGCCTGGCGCAGAATGTCTTCCTGGCTGCCTCGACGCCTGCCCAGCATGCGGCGCTGGCGGCCTTCACGCCGGAATGCGAAGCAGAGCTCGAGCGTCGTCGGCAGGTGCTGGAAGCCCGCCGTGGCGTGCTGCTGGCCGGGCTCGAACGCCTGGGGCTGGCGCCGTCGGTGCCGCCGCAGGGCGCCTTCTACGTCTGGCTGGATATCTCGCATCTGAGTGATGACAGCGAGGCCTTCTGCCGCGCACTGCTGGAAGAAGAGAATGTCGCCATCACGCCGGGCACGGACTTCGCGCTGGCTGAAGGGCGTCGCCATGTGCGTATCGCCTTCACCGCCGATGAGGCGCGTCTGCGCGAGGCCCTGGCCCGCATGGAGCGCTTCCTTGAGCGGCGTGCCACTCAGGCGGGAGTGTCGGCTTGATGGTGCTTGAGGGGCTGTATCGTGGTCGTCTGATCCGGCGCTACAAGCGCTTCTTCGCCGAGGTAGAGCTGCTCGAGGGTGAGCGGGCCGGTGAAGTGGTGACGGCGCATTGCCCGAATACCGGCTCGATGCGCGCGGTGTGCGTTGAAGGCTGTGAGGTATGGCTGTCGCCGTCCGACAACCCCAAGCGCAAGCTCGCCTGGACCTGGGAGCTGATTCGCCTGCCCCTGGATCCGCCCGGCGCTGACGGCCGGCGTGAGGCCTTGGTGGCGGTGCATACCGGACGTGCCAATGCCCATGTCGAGGCGGCGCTGCAGCAGGCAAGCGTCAGCGTGCTGCACGACATGGGGCTCGCCGACTTTGCGCGCCTCAAGCGCGAGTCGCGTGTCGAGGTCCTGCTGCCGGGCAATGACATCCCGGAGTGCTCACGGCTCGATTTCCAGATGTGGCCGAAGAAGGAGGGCGCGGCCTCGATCTATCTGGAGGTCAAGCAACTGACGCTGCGTGAAGCCGACGGTCACGGCTATTTCCCGGACTCGGTGAGTACGCGTGCGCAGCGCCATCTGGCCAGCCTCGCGGCGCTGGTCGCAGCAGGCCACCGCTGCGTGCTGGTGTTCTGCGTCGCCCATGACGGGATCGAGGATGTCGCACCGGCGGCGCATCTCGACCCGGCCTACGCGCAGGCCTTTGCCCGGGCGCAGGCCGCCGGTGTCGAGGTAGTGGCGCTGGGCATGCAGATCACGCTCGAGGAGTCTCTTTCAGATGCGGGTCAGCCGCTGTGGCGAGCAAGACTGGGCCTGACACGCGCGCTGCCACTGCATGACGCGCGCTTTGCTGGCTGATCAGGTCGCGGGCGCTCAGCCTGTCAGTCAGCGCTCGTCTCTCTCTATAATCTCTCCATCATCTCTCTATAATCTCTCCATCATCTCTCTATCATCTCTCTATCATTTCTCCACCGCTGCCTGCGGCCTCCCACAGCAGCAGCTGTGCTGGTGAGGTGTCGTTGTGCACCAGCTCAACGTCCAGCGCGGTCAAGCGTTGGCCGACGCAGGGCCCGCTGATGCAGGTGCCGTGATGCGGTTCGAAACAGGCCTGATGGCGGTGGCAGAGGATCAAGCCGCCGGTCGCGTCCATGTAGGGATCGCCAGTCTCGTCCTCGGTCAGCATTCGGCTGCCCTGGTGCGGGCAGCGGTCGAGGAAGGCGCGCGGGCCGTCGGGTTGCATCACCAGCAAGGCCGGACGGCCATCATCGAGTGTCAGTGTCATGCTGCGGCCGACGGGCAGTGGTGGCAGCGGCAGTCTCAAGCACAGCCTGGATGAGGGCCCTTGGGGGAGTGTTGGTGGCCTTTCGGACATGAGGGGGCTCGCATCGGGTATCATGGCAGCGTTGGCACGCTCTCTTGTGGTCTTTTACCGTGTCTTGCCGCTTCCTTCCATGCCGGGTCATCTTCATGTCGCTATTTCGCCGCTCGATCACTTCCAGCTTCCGCTCCAGCAACGAATCCGAGACGCCTGAGCGTGCGGCCGGGGTGAGCCGTCGCCAGTTGCTGGCTGGCATGGTCGCCTCGGCGGGCGGGCTTTCCGTGCTGGGTACGGCACTGAGCAGCCCGCTCGCACAGGCCGCTCAGCCGGCCAACGGACCGTTGCCACCGCTGCCGGCCTGGCATGACCCCAAGGCATCCCACCCGTTGCTGGGCAGCATTCTGGTCGCGGAGGGCAATCGTCGTCTGTCGCCAGCGGCGCTGGTCGATTGGAGTCAGGCGCACTCGATGGTGCTGCTGGGCGAGCATCACGACAATCCGGACCATCACCAGCTGGAACGCTGGTTGATCGATGCGCTGGTCGCGCGGCGTCAGCTGGGCGGTGTGGCGCTGGAGATGCTGGACACGACCCAGGATGCCGCCTTGTCGCTGGCCAACCGCACCTCGCTTGCGGTCGCCGGATTGCCGGATGACGAGCTTCAGCAGTTGCTGGCCTGGAATGCGCGCTGGCCCTTTACCGACTACGCCCCCCTGCTGCGCGGAGCGCTGGACAGTGGCGCGCCACTGGCCTCTGCCAGCCTGTCGGCGGCACAGCTGGAGGCCAGCATGGCACCGGGACAGTCGCCGTTGGCGCTGCCGGAAGCGGTACTGCGTCTGCAGCGTGAGGCACTGGATGAAGGCCATTGCGGCCTGCTGGGCGCAGAGCGCCTGGATGCGATGCTGCGTGCGCAGCTGGCGCGTGATCAGCAGATGGCAGAACGCCTGGAGGGCCTGGCGGCCGATGGCGCCACCAGCCTGCTGGTGTGTGGCTCCGGTCATGCCCGTCGCGATATCGGCGTGCCGCGTTGGCTGGACGGCAGCACGCTGTCCGTGGCGCTGATGCCGGTGGCCTGGGATGACGCGGGCCAGCCGCTGACACATCTCACCGATTATCTGCCCGAAAGCGCCGGTGCGGCGCCGGCCTATGATCTGGTGTGGTTCACGCCGGCGACGGCGCCAGTCGCGGATGCCTGTGAAGGCCTGCGTGAGACGATGCAGACGACCGTCAGCTAGCGGCCAGGCAGCGCCTGGAAGTCAGTCAGGTTCTAGGCATCAGCAACACAACTGCGGCCTGAATTGCCGGCATGAAAAAAGGCACCTCTCGGAGGTGCCTTTTTCGTTGGTGCGACCTGCGTGGCGCGACCTGCGAGGCGCGACCTGAAGAGCGCCGCGATCAGGCGTTCTTGAGATCCGACGCGCTGTCGGCACGACGACGTGGTGCCTTCTGCGGCGTCTCGTCGTTGTGACTGTCGTTATGGCTATCGTTGCTGCCGGCCTGCTCCCGGAAGCGGTCTTCGATATAGGTGATGCGCGTGCGGCCGTGGGGCACCGGCTTGAAGTCGGCATCGACGCTGACCAGCACGATGCGGTCGATGGTCAGGATACGCTCGCGGGTGATCTTGTTGCGGATCTCGACGCACAGCGAGATCGAGGTGCGACCGAAGGCGCTGGCGGTGATACCCAGCTCGATGATGTCGCCCTGACGCGCGCTGGAGACGAAATTGATCTCCGACATGAACTTGGTGACCACGCGCGAGGTGCCCAGCTGGACGATGGCGTAGATGGCCGCTTCTTCATCGATCCAGGCCAGCAGGCGTCCACCGAACAGGGTGCCGTTGGGGTTGAGATCTTCAGGCTTGACCCACTTGCGGGTATGGAAGTTCATGCACTCTCTCCTCGGGATGCCGGCGCACCTCACCGGAAGTGCGAGCCGTGATCCTCAGCTGCGTTTACCCCGAAAGTATATAGACTTTAGTTGCGACTGTCTGTGCATGGCCCGGATAGCGCAGCGCTATCGCGGCGCGGAAGAATTGCTGGCGTCATGACGCGAAACGGCCGACAGGAGTGTCCTGTCGGCCGTTTTCTTGCGGTGCCTGGCGCTTGGTCTGTGGCGACTGCTGTAGGGTGCCTGAACTCAGCGCTGGTCGGGCGGGCAGTTGTCGCGACAGACGCGGAAGATGGCCACTTCCCCGAACAGATTCGGCCACCAGGTCGCCGCCGGGTGTGACTCGTGATCGCCGTTGCCGACCGCGCGGTCGATGATCTTGAGGCCCTGGGCGCGACACAGGCGCTCGAAGTCCGCGAAGGTCGACAGGTGGATGTTCGGCGTGTCGTACCAGGCGTGAGGCAGCGATTTGGAGACTGGCATGCGGCCCTTCATGCCCAGGTGCAGGCGGTGACGCCAGTAGGCGAAGTTGGGGAAGGTGATGATGGCCTCACGCGAGACACGCATCATCTCCTCCAGCGCACGGTCCGGGCGACGCAGTACCTGCAATGCCTGGGACATCACCACGCGATCGAAGGTGTCGTCGGCGAAGTTGGCCAGGCCGTCATCGACATTCTGCTCGATGACGTTCACGCCACGGGCGACACAGGCACTGATGTTGTCGGGGTCGATCTCCAGGCCATAGCCGAAGACCTGCTTGGTCTCCTTGAGGGAGGCCAGCAGGGTGCCGTCACCGCAGGCGAGGTCCAGCACGCGCGCGCCTTCGGGAATCCAGTCATGAATCTGGGCGAGGTCGTTACGCATGGCTGGTCTCCTGGGTGCTCGGCTTTTGCGTGGCTGGCGCGCCACAGGCGTGGTCGTAAGCGCGAATCAGGAAGTTGCCCAGCACCGTCTCGTAGCGTTCGCCCGGCAGCAGGAAGGCATCATGGCCGTGCGGCGAGTCGATGTTGGCGTAGCTGACCGACTTGCCGGCATGGATCATGGCATTGACCAGCTCGCGAGAGCGTGACGGCGCGAAGCGCCAGTCGGTGGTGAAGCTGACCACCAGTACCGGGCAGCTGATCGGCGCCATGGCCGCGGACAGGTCATCGCCTGCCGTGGCGGCAGGATCGAAGTAGTCGAGCGCCTTGGTCATCAGCAGGTAGGTATTGGCATCGAAGGCGGTGGAGAAGGTGTCGCCCTGATGGCGCAGATAGCTCTCGACCTGGAAGTCGACGTCGTAACCGAAGTTGAGGCGGTCCTGACGCAGATCACGCCCGAACTTGGTGCCCATCGAATGCTCGGAAAGATAGGTGATGTGACCGACCATGCGCGCCAGCTTGAGGCCGCGCTTGGGCACGGCATCGACACGCGAGTACCAGCCGTCATGGAATTCCGGGTCAGAGCGAATCGCCTGACGCGCGACTTCATTGAAGGCGATGTTCTGCGCCGAGAGTTTCGGCGTGCAGGCGATGATGGCGACATGACCGACGCGATCAGGGTGGTCCATCACCCACTGCAGCGCCTGCATGCCACCCAGCGAGCCACCGACCACTGCCGCGAAGCGGGTGATGCCGAGAGACTCGGCGAGGCGCTTCTGGCTCTCGACCCAGTCCGGCACGGTCACCAATGGGAAGTCAGGCCCCCATTGCTCGCCCGTCTCCGGGTTGATCGAGGTCGGGCCGGTGCTGCCGTGGCAGCCGCCGATGTTGTTCAGCGCGATGACGAAGAAGCGCGAGGTATCAATGGGCTTGCCGGGGCCGATGTAGTCGTCCCACCAGCCAGGCTTGCGGTCGCTCATGGCGTGATAGCCGGCCGCATGATGGTGGCCGGTGAGGGCATGACAGATCAGGATGGCGTTGCTGGCGTCCGCGTTCAGCTCGCCGTAGGTCTCGTAGACCAGCGAGTACTGCTCGAGGCGTCTGCCGCAGGCCAGCTCCAGCGGGGTATTGAAGTGGGCAGTCTGAGGCGTGACGAGACCGACCGAATCCGGGGGCAGGGAATCAGGCATCGTGGTGAAGGTTTCCAGCATCATGTCCAGCAGAGTGTTCGGGGCAAGGCCCGTGTCCGGGGCGCGAAGCCGCGGTGATGCGCCTTGTGGGCGTCTCGTGCACCGTGGTTCTGGCTTCGGCCGAGGGCTCACTCTAGCACAGCGTGCGCACGCGTGATCCAGTGAGACGCGATGCAAGAGCGCCCGCCACAGGAGTCCGTGGCGGGCGCTGATCTCGTCGGCCGGTGCGCTGGGCGCGTGCGAGCCAACCTTGCTGGCGGAGCGCCGGCTTAACTGAAGGCGCTGCGCAGCATGCCCAGTGACGGCAGGGTCTGGTTGATCAGGCTGCCGACCAGGTTGAGCGCGATGAACACGAAGATCGGGGACAGATCGAGCATGCCGATCGACGGAATCACCTTGCGCACCGGCTTCATGATCGGATCGACCAGCTGGTGGACCAGGATGGCGCCCGGGTGGTTGGCCTGCGGTGCGACCCACGACAGGATGATCATCGCGATCAGGGCGAAGAAGTAGATGTTGATGATGCTGTCGAGAATGGTGCCCAGCGCCGTCAACGCGATGAAACCGACCGGCAGCATGCCGCCACCGAACAGGGCGCCGATCGCGACCAGTACCAGACTGACGACGATGAAGGCCGCGGCCAGGGTGGCGATGTCGAAGCGACCCAGCGGGCGCAGGATGCCCTGCAGCGGGGCCACCAGCGGGTTGGTCGCCTTGACCACTGACTGGGTGACCGGGTTGTAGAAGTCCGCGCGGGACAGCTGCAGCAGGAAGCGCAGCATCAGGATGTAGACAAACAGTTGCAGCAGGATGGTGACCAGCTGAAGTCCGATATTACCCATAGCACCCATGGGGCTTTCCTTAAGACGGTGAGAAGTGGGCGCGCGATAGTGCACGCGTCATGCCGCTAGCATGCCAACAACAGATGAACAGCGCATGATGGCCTGTTGTGACCCGGGCTGCCAGCGGCCTGCAGGAGTTGTCAGTGGGGCAGAGGCTGTCAGCGATCCAGCTCGCGGGCAAGCTCGGCGGCGCGCACGCTGGAGGCCTTGGCGGCGCGCTCGACGATATCGCGCAGGCCATCCTCCTCGAAGCTGTTGACGGCGCGCTCCGTGGTGCCATTCGGCGAGCACACGCGGCGGCGCAGCTCGGCAGGCTCATGCTCGCTGGAGAAGGCCATCTCGGCGGCACCGCGGGCGGTCTGGATCGCCAGGCGGCGCGCGGTCTCGGCGTTCAGCCCCAGCTCGATGCCTGCCGCTTCGAGTGACTCGATGAACAGGAAGAAGTAGGCCGGGCCGGAGCCGGAAATGCCGGTGACGGCTTCCAGCAGACCTTCTTCCTCGACCCACTCGACGATACCGACCGCAGTCAGCATCTCATCCATCAAGCCGCGTTGCTCCTCCGTCACCTGGGCGGTGGCATAGAGGCCGCTGGCACCGACACCGACCAGTGACGGCGTGTTGGGCATGCAGCGGATGATGGCGAGGTCGCCGCCCAGCCAGCGCTCGAGGCTGTCGCAGGTGATGCCGGCCGCGACCGAGACGATCAGCGGCTTGCGGTTCTGCACCGCAGGGGTCAGCGCCTGGCAGACGTCATGCATCATCTGCGGCTTGACGCCCAGCACCACCACATCGGCTTGCGAGACGGCGTAGGCATTGTCCTGGGTCGTGCTCACGCCGTAGCGCTGCTTGAGGGCATCGAGTGTCTCGCGCGAGCGAGCCGTGGCGATGATGCGGTCCGCGGGATAGCCGGCATCGACCATGCCGCCGAAGATGGCGCTGGCCATGTTGCCGGCGCCGATGAAGGCGATGGTGCGCGGTGTAGCGGTGCTCTGGTGCGTCATGCGGTGCTCCTGATCATTCAGTGGGAGGGCTGGCGGCAAGCTCGAGAGCCTTGCGTGAGCGTTGGGCTTGCATCAGCGAGCGTTGGACTCAGTGGACGTGGGAATAGTCACGTGCGCCGAAGATGGCAGTGCCGAGGCGTACCAGTGTCGCACCTTCGGCGACGGCGGCCTCAAGATCCGCGCTCATGCCCATCGAGAGCGTATCGAGCCGGGCCTGCGGGTAGCTGGCGGCGGGGAAGCGCGTCTGCAGTTGTTCCAGCAGCTCGCGCAGCTGGCGGAAGGGCGCACGGCGCTCGGTCTCACTGGCATCGGCGGCGCAGGGGGCCGGAATCGCCATCAGGCCGCGCAGACGCAGTCCGGGCAGCGCGATCACCGTCTCGGCCAGCGCCAGCAGTTCCTGCGGTGCCACGCCAGCCTTGGAGGCTTCGCCGGAGATGTTGACCTGCAAGCAGACATCGAGCGCGCCCAGTTCACCGGGGCGCTGCTCGCTCAGGCGGCGTGCGATCTTCTCGCGTTCCACGGTATGCACCCAGGCGAAGTGCTCGGCAATGGCGCGCGTCTTGTTGGACTGGATGGGGCCGATGAAATGCCATTCGATATCGGTGAGGTCCGACAGCGCCTGCTGCTTGTCCAGCGCTTCCTGCAGATAGTTCTCGCCGAAGGCCCGCTGGCCGGATTGCCAGGCTGCGCGCACCAGCGTGGCGGGTTTGGTCTTGCTGACGGCCAGCACTTGCGCCGAATCAGCGTTGCGTTTACTTGTCTGCAATGCCTTTTCCAGCCGCGCGCGGGCCTCTAGGATACACTGGGTAACACAAGCTTCGTCGTCGGGGACTGCGGTCATGCGGCTCGGCTCCAGAATTTGCGGAACAACCTGGCGATGGCTGGCACGGTATCAGGCGTGTCATCAACAGCATGAGCGTGACAGGCCTGGTGACATGGTGCCCATCGCACTATCTACTGAAGAGCCACTTCACACTTTCACCAGAGTACACAAGACTCGTTGGTACAAGAGCTTCGGTCTTCGCGAGGGAACTGCATGGATATTACCGAACTGCTGGCTTTTTCGGCAAAACAGAACGCGTCGGATCTTCACCTGTCCGCTGGTTTGCCACCGATGATTCGTGTCGACGGTGATGTGCGGCGCATCAACGTGCCGTCAATGGATGACAAGCAGGTGCGCGCGCTGATCTACGAGATCATGAACGACAAGCAGCGCCGTGACTTCGAGGAATTCCTCGAGACCGATTTCTCCTTCGAGGTGCCGGGTGTCTCGCGCTTTCGTGTCAACGCCTTCCATCAGGGGCGTGGCGCGGGGGCCGTCTTCCGTACCATCCCCTCGGAAGTGCTGACGATGGAGGATCTGGGGCTCGGTGAAGCCTTCCGCAAGATGTGCATGCTGCCGCGCGGCCTGATTCTTGTCACCGGGCCGACCGGCTCCGGTAAATCCACCACGCTGGCGGCGATGGTCGATTACATCAACGAGAACAAGTACGACCACATCCTCACCATCGAGGACCCGGTGGAATTCGTGCACCAGTCCAAGCGGTGTCTGGTCAACCAGCGTGAAGTGCACCGTGATACCCACGGCTTCGCGCCCGCGCTGCGTTCGGCGCTGCGTGAAGACCCGGATGTCATTCTGGTCGGCGAGCTGCGAGATCTCGAGACCATCCGCCTGGCGCTGACCGCGGCCGAGACGGGCCACCTGGTATTCGGCACCCTGCACACCACCTCCGCGACCAAGACCGTCGACCGTATCATCGACGTCTTCCCCGGCGAGGAGAAGTCGATGGTGCGCTCGATGCTGTCCGAGTCCCTGCAGGGCGTCATCGCCCAGACACTGCTCAAGAAGATCGGCGGTGGCCGAGTGGCGGCTCACGAGATCATGATCGCGACGCCTGCCATTCGTAACCTGATCCGCGAGGACAAGGTGGCGCAGATGTATTCCTCCATCCAGACCGGTGGCGCCCTGGGCATGCAGACACTGGATGCAGCGCTGACGCGTCTGTTGGCGGAAGGGCTGGTGACCAATGAAGATGCTCAGGCGAAAGCCAAGGGCTTGTTGAGCTGAATTCGCCAGGAGTACCGACAATCACGTTGCAGGTAGGTGGGGCAGGGGCCGGAACACGTCAACTTTCCAGGTTCATGGGACGGCATTTCAGCGCGAGGCCTTGGGCGCGACTCTCAAGGCGCATATCGGGATACAACTCATGACTCCTCATGAATGGCTGCATGAACTTCTGCAGTTGATGGTCAGCAAGGGCAGCTCGGACCTGTTCATCTCCACCGGCACACCGCCGCAGATGAAGGTCAATGGCCGCATGGTGGCGCTGGGTGACAAGAAGCTGAGTGTCGATCAGGTGAGAGAGCTGGTGCTCGCACCGATGAGTGACATGCAGCGCGAGCGCTTCGAGGAAGAACGCGAGGCCAACTTCGCGCATAGCTTGCCGGGAGTCGGGCGCTTCAGGATCAGCGCGTTCTACCAGCGCAGCCAGATGGGCATGGTGATTCGCCGCATCCAGCTGTCGATTCCCAGCCTGGAAGAGTTGCGGCTGCCGGAGATCATCAAGGGGCTTTCCGAGACCAAGCGTGGTCTGGTGATCTTCGTCGGCGGCACCGGCGCCGGCAAGTCGACCTCGCTGGCGGCGATGATCCAGCACCGCAACCAGACCTCGAGCGGGCACATCATCTGCATCGAAGACCCGATCGAGTATATCCACCCTCACCAGCGCTCCATCGTGACGCAGCGTGAAGTGGGGATCGATACCGAGTCCTTCGAGGTGGCGCTGCGCAATACGCTGCGTCAGGCGCCGGACGTGATCATGATCGGCGAGATCCGCTCGCGTGAGACCATGGAGCACGCGCTGACATTCGCCGAGACCGGTCACCTGTGTCTTGCGACGTTGCATGCCAACAATGCCAACCAGGCGCTGGACCGCATCATCCACTTCTTCCCGGAGGAGCGTCATGAACAGGTGTGGATGGATCTGTCGCTGAACCTCAAGGGCATCGTGGCCCAGCAGCTGTTGCCTCACAAGAGTGGCAACACCACCCAGCGCGTGCCGGCCATAGAGGTGATGCTGCGTTCGCCGCTGATCGTCGACCTGATCCGCAAGGGCGCGGTGGTCGAGATCAAGGACGTCATGAAGCGCTCGCAGCAGCAGGGCATGATGACCTTCGATCAATCGCTGTACGCCTTGCATCAGCAGGGCTTGATCACCGAGGAAGTGGCATTGGCGCATGCCGATTCCGCCAATGACCTGCGCCTGATGATCAAGTTCGGTGATTCCGACAGCGCCCAGGAAGCCCAGCTGGATGTCCTGAATGCCGCCAGTCGCTTCTCGCTGCAAGGGGATGACGACTGAGGCGTGTCGGTGATGTTGGCGTAGAGATCGGCCAATCAAGAGCCGCCCTTCTTCTGAGGAAGAGGGCGGCTTTTTCGTATCCGATGAGGATCAGCGAGCGTAGAGGCCGCCCAGCACTCTCGGGCCGTTCGCGCCGGTCACGCTGGGCAGGTTGCCGGGGCGCTCCAGTACTCTGCGCGCCGCGAGCCAGGCAAAGGCGCTGGCTTCGAGCAGGTCTGCGTTCCAGCCCATGTCAGCGCAGGACACGAGGGGCGTCGCTTGCTCGCCTTGCGCCAGGCGTTGCTCCAGCTGAGTGAGCAGGGCGCCATTGCGTGCCCCACCACCGCAGGGAGTCAGCGCAGCCAGTGACACGCCGGTCTGCTCCAGTGCCCGCACGATGCTCTCGACAGTCAGGCTCAGGAGCGTGGCCTGCACGTCGGCCGGTGCCTCGTCGCCGGTCAGGTGCTGTGCCAACCAGTCGAGATGGAAGTCTTCGCGGCCAGTGCTCTTGGGAAGTGGTCGGCGGAAGTAATCGGCCGACAGCAATCTCTCGAGCAAGTCAGGGATCACCTTGCCGCTGGCGGCCCATTGGCCGTCCTGATCCACCGCGGTGCCACGATGGCGCGCATGCCAGGCGTCCAGTAGGCAGTTGGCGGGGCCGGTATCGAAGCCGATGACGTCAGCCGTGGAGTTCTGAGGGGGAAGTAACGTCAGATTGGCGATGCCGCCCAGGTTGAGCAGCCCATGCCATTGGTCTGGCTGACTGAAAAGAGCAGCGTGGAAGGCGGGCGCCAGCGGGGCCGCCTGACCGCCGGCGGCCAGGTCACGGCGCCGGAAGTCAGCGACGACGGAAATGCCGCACAGCTCGGCCAGCAGACTGGGGTTGTCGAGCTGCAGGGTGTAGGGCGTGTGGCATGGCCGGTCGCTGAAACCGTAGGGGCGATGCTCGATGGTCTGGCCATGGCTGCCAATGGCCGCGATATCGTCTGCACTCAGTTGCTGGCGGGTCAGCAAGCGCGTCACCGCGCTGGCGGCCAGTTCGGCCAACGCCTGCTCGGCGGCGGCGAGATCGGCGAAGCATGCCTCATCGCAATGCATCAGCTGCCAGAGCCGAGTCCGCAGTGTCTCGGGCAGTGGCAGGTCGAGCCCATCAATGAAGCGAATCCGTTCGTGGTCTGGCGAGGAGGGGGTGATATCGAGCAAGGCGATATCGAGTCCGTCCAGGCTGGTGCCGGTCATCAAGCCAAGGTAGAGCGCCATTGGGGGTCTCCCGATCATTGGGGGCGTGCAACAGGGGCGTGAAGCTTGTGAGCACGCCGCTCTGCGGCAGGGGGTGCATGCCATGCTCGTCATGCTAACATTCTGGGCCAACATGCCCCGTTACGAGGGGAGCAGCAACGGTCAGAGAGGGCAGGATGAGCGACAAGTCAGTAGTGGAAGCGCTGGAGATCATCAAGCGCGGTACCGATGAGGTGCTGGTCGAGGAAGAGCTGATCAAGAAGCTCGAGTCCGGGCGCAAGCTCAAGGTCAAGGCAGGCTTTGATCCGACGGCGCCGGACCTGCACCTCGGTCATACGGTGCTGATCAACAAGCTGCGCCAGCTGCAGGACCTCGGTCACGAGATCATCTTCCTGATCGGTGATTTCACCGGCCGCATCGGCGACCCCACCGGCAAGAGCGTGACGCGCAAGCCGCTGACCGAAGAGGACGTGAAGGCCAACGCCCTGACGTATCAGGAGCAGGTCTTCAAGATCCTCGACAAGGAGAAGACGCGCATCGCCTTCAACTCCGAATGGATCAACAAGCTCTCCGCGGGTGACATGATCGAGCTGGCGGCCTCCAGCACGGTCGCGCGCATGCTCGAGCGTGACGATTTCGACAAGCGCTATAACGGCAATCAGCCGATCTCCATCCATGAGTTTCTCTACCCGCTGATCCAGGGGTATGACTCCGTGGCACTGGAAGCGGACATCGAGCTTGGCGGCACCGACCAGAAGTTCAATCTGCTGATGGGGCGTGAGCTGCAGCGCCAGCGCGGCCAGGAGCCGCAGGTCGTGATCACCATGCCGATCCTCGAGGGCCTGGATGGTGTGCAGAAGATGTCCAAGTCGCTGGGCAACTACATCGGCATCAACGACCGCCCGGGCGAGATGTTCAACAAGATCGTCTCCATGCCGGATTCGCTGATGTGGCGTTACTTCGAGCTGCTGTCGCTGCGTCCTCTCGATGAAGTGAAGGCGCTGATGGCCAGCATCGATGACGGTGCCAACCCGCGTGATATCAAGATGGAGCTGGCGCGCGAGCTGGTGGCACGCTTCCACGATGAAGAAGCGGCGGCGACGGCACACCTTTCCAGCGGCAATCAGCTGGCCGACGGCGAGCTGCCGGCGGACATGCCGGATGTCACCGTCAGCCTGGAGGGCGCCGAGGTGGCGCCGATCGCGGCGGTCATCAATCGCGCGGGCCTGGCCAACAATAGTGCCCAGGCCAAGGACATGCTCAAGAATGGTCGCGTGAAAGTGGATGGCGAAGTGGTCGAGCCTTCCTATATGGCACCTTTCGATACCGCCATCGTCATCCAGGCGGGCAAGAAGCGCTACGCGAGAGTGACCGTGACGCGCTGAGGTGCTGAGGGATTCTGAAAGGTATTGAGAAGACGCTGGCGTATGTCGCCTCCCGTTCGGCCCCACCAGACATGGTGGGGCCGAACGCGTTGTGAGCGCCTGACATCACCGCGGCGAGATTCTCTCAAGAAAGCCCTTGCCCTCACGGCGGTTCGTGCGTAAAGTACGCATCCGCTGCCGGGGA